>CAMQOJ010000122.1 GCA_947003375.1 uncultured Lachnospiraceae bacterium | reverse complement strand
GTATGTGCGTTTGTGGTAGGATAATGATGTTGAACGATTCGACAAATAAAAAATTACTTTACAGGTGATAAATATGAGATTTGCAATTATTTCGGATATACATGGAAATCTTCCGGCATTAGATACGGTGCTTGAAGATGCAGATAATAATAATATCGATACCTTTATTTTTGTTGGTGATTATTGTCTTAGCAATCCATATCCGAATGAATGTATCCAGAGAATACGCTGTTTAGATAAAAAGCATATTATACGGGGAAACGAAGAAAAATATTTAGAGAATCTCATTGATAAAGATCAGAAGACATGGACTGACGGGCAGATGCAGATATCATATTACTGCTATCGGGCTATTAGCGCTGATAATCTCGATTTTATATTGTCGATGCCCAATATGCTCAAATTTACATATAATGATGTTGATGTACATATAGCACATTCATCTGAGGAGTTCATTGCAGATTGTGAACATAAAGACTGGTCAACAGCACAAGTTGCGAAAAGATACATGGACAAAGATGTAACAGCAGCTTCCTTTCGGGCAGATATACATAATTATCTTGATAACGATGACAGGTTTCAACAGATTTTCTTAGAGTTGAATCAAGGGGTATACATATTTGGTCATTCTCATATTCAGTGGAGCTACCAATCAACAGACGGAAAAACGCTTCTGATCAATCCAGGTTCTTGTGGGTTGCCATTGGATGGAGTGATAGGCAGTATTCCATATACGATACTTGATATTTCGGGCACAGGAAATATCACTGTGGAAGCAAGGCGTATTCCTTTTGACATGGAGGAATATATAAATGTCCTAATAAAAAGCGACCAGTTTGTAAAGGCAAATGTATGGAGCAAAATTATTATTCAAGAGTTGAGGACAGCCAGGGAGCATTTGTTTTACTTTCTTAGATTCGCAGAGGAATATGCCAAGAAAGTTGATGATAAAAGACGTCCTTTTGCGTTAGATACATGGGAAAAGGCATATGAATTGTGGTTAAAACAACTTTCTGCTTGTCGTGGAAAACCAAGCCAGAAAAACGTATAGCCATTTTTGCCGCACCTCCCCGAGGGGATTCCATTTCTCCTGATTTTCTGCCCTCTATGGATTCTGCCGTCATGTCCCTGATTGCCGTATTTCTATTATGGATCCTCTCGTGCTTCCTGTCAACGGCTGGATATCTTTCCATTCCGGCTCCCGCGCTGCCGGCCCTGCCCCCCCTGTAAACTGCACAGGAATCCGCAGCGCGGGCTCTGTCCTGCCATATATCCAGGCCTACAGGCTTTCCTTCTTCTCCTGATCTGCTTTCCTGTAGTTCCCCGGGGACAGATTGTAGTGCCTCGTGAATTTCCTGGTGAAGCTGGCAGTGTCGGAATAGCCCACCATCTCCACGATCCTGCTGATATTGTATTTCGTGTTCCGCAGCAGGAACGCTGCCTTTTCCAGCCTTTTCCCGGTGAGATAATCGATGAAGTTCTCTCCCGTGGCGCTCTTGAATGTCCTGCTCAGGTAAGAGCTTGTCATGTCGAAGGTCTCTGCCACCAGGGCCAGGGACATCTCCGGCCTCTCGTAATTCCCGTCGATAAAGGCAAGGATGCTCTGCATGCGCTCCTCGCTTCTGGCCTCCTTCCTGGCCGCCTGGGCCTGGGTTTCCATGCGGCAGAACATCCGCAGCTGGTTGCAGAACTCATCCAGGCCCGTATAGTGCAGGAACTGCTGTCCGTCATTTTCCCGGATATACAGGGAGCATCCGAACAGGTCGATGAAGATGCGGTGCATCACGAATGCCAGAGCCTGATCGGAATGGGACTGGGCCACGGACAGAAGCTCCTGATGGAGATTGTCTATCAGCTCCTCCAGCCCCTGGTCCATGCCCTGCAGCAGCGCCTGTTTGATCCGCACTTCCCCGGGAAGGGGCTTCCAGTACAGCTCCTCGCCATGGTTCGTCAGGACTCTGGAGAAACGGTTGATTGCCTCCTTCTCCCCCTCCACGGAAATCACTGCCTCCATCAGGGAATACTTCAGGCTCTCCCCTGACGGATAGCTGTTGCCGATGCCGATGTGGATGTATTCCGCTCCCTCCCCCACCGCGTCCAGAATCTCCTCCGCGAACCGGAGGACTTCCTCTTCCTTCCGGGTACATGCCAGGAAGGCAAAGTAATCCTTGTAGATCATATCAGTGAGGTAAAAGCCGTCCCTCACAAGGCCGGATAGCACATTCCCCAGCAGATCGATATATCCCTTCGGCCTCTCTGCGGATATCCGCACCACCATTGCCGTCAGACATTCCCCTTCCACCCGGATGCCCAGGCTCTCCAGCTGGCTTCCCACAGACGCGGATTCCATATCCGCATTTCCTCTGAGCAGACGCTTCACCATCTCCATTCGTCCGATATTGCGCACATCCTCCAGCTGCTCCGCTATATCACTCTGTTCCTCCATCAGGTTCCTGATATAATGGTTCAGGTACAGAAGTTCGTTTTTCTTCTTTTTCTCCTGCTTTTTGTCGAATAGGCTGTACAGGCGGTGGATGGGCAGATAATGGTACACGGAGAGCACCACGCTCAGCAGGATGGTCAATAGCAGCAGACTGATTGCAATCAGGATAATCATGGGCAGCTGCAGCAGGATAATGTTCTGGCTGACGGAACGTTTTTCCACCATGTCGATCAGATACCAGCCATTGACCTCCGAATGCACGATCTTCCCTATGAAGGCCCGGTTCCCGAACCTGGCCTCGCAGTTCTCTCCGCCGGATGCCCATTCCTCCTGCAGCCTCCTCAGTTCCGCCGTAAGCCCGTCCCCCTGCCGCAGATATTCCAGCTCCGCCGGAAGCCCGGAATAGACAGGCTCCATGGCGCCTGTGCACAGCAGTATCACATGGCCTTTCCCGTCGCCGCTGTAGGAAAATCGCTCCTGGAAATCATCCTCATAGAAACCAATCAGGGCCCCGTAAGGTGTACCGTTTATCTTTTCCAGAGGATAAGTCACCACACAGAACCTTTTCTGGGAATTCATGCCTGTCACATGCTCTCCCTCCACTGTAGTACCGAAGTACCCCTTCCTCTCAATCAGCTCCCGCAGCTCATCTGCCATATGTCCGTCCGCAGCGCTGTAGGATTTGTCCAGAAAGATGCCGATATCCACGGCCCCCCTAGCAGTGTAGAGTTTTTCAGAGTCATTGAGATAAATCACTAACTCATCCAGATACTGCATCCCCTTGGAATAATAGGCCAGTTTATCAATTGCACGAATAGAGCTGTACGAAGAGCCGGTCAGCTGGTAAGGGGAAAGTTCCGGATCAAAGGCAATCTGCATGGCCGTAGCTTTAAAGGAGCCCATCAGTTCCTCGATTCCCCGCAGCTTTTCCACGGAGGTGTACTTCATGGTGTCCAGATAGGCTCTGGTGTAATTATTCTGTATTAGAATCCAGTAGACAAATGTAGCCAGGATCAACGGCAGAAATATCACCAGAAAATTAATCCGGATATATTTGCTGAACAGTTCCGACTGAAATGACTTTTTCACATATCCCTCCCTTTCGGTCTCCCCCCGCCAACCGCTTTTTGGGCTCTCCGGGGGATAGGTCTATAGCTTCACAGTTCCCGAAGCGTCTGTCTGCCCGGCCCTCGCTCCCATACGGATATCTCTGCCATCGGAACCAAATGCCCGTTGGCCGACATATCAGCATTCCGCCCTATGCGCTCACCGGCACAGGAACCCATAATGCCCCGGCATAAGGCACAGCCGGATTCCCTCTGCCGTCTCCCTTCCCTCCGACACATCCATATGCGAGCCATTCTGCCATGCTTCAAGGAGTTTCCTGTGGGGAAGATACAGGCAGGCATTTGCCCCGGGCGGAACCAGGAACTGATATCGGACTCCTTCTTCCCCGTATTCCCATGCGGATTCGATTCGCCCGCAGGCCGCCTCCAGGGAAGCCCTCAAGAATCCCAGCCGCCTGTCCGGATGGGGCGCTAAATCAAATTCCGAAAAGCCCGCCCCCGGGACTTTCGGTGCGATTCCCGCCCCGTACCGGTACAGCCATTCCACTACGGATCCATAGGCATAGTGGTTCAGGGAATTCATCTGCCGGTCCGAAAGCCTGCCGTCCTCCCTGACGGAATTCCACCTCTCCCAGATAGTGGTGGCCCCCATGCGCACCGCGTACAGCCAGCCGGGATAATCCTCATTCAGCAGCACCGTATAAGCCAGCTCATCGGCCCCGGCCTTTACCAGGGCAGGGAGGAGGAAGTATGTGCCCACGAATCCGGTTTCCAGGTAATCCCCATTTTCATGGAGCTTTTCCACCAGCCTGCGGGCCAATGCCTCTTCCATCCCTTCCGGATAGAGCCCCAGCACCAGGGCCATGGATAGGCCTGTCTGGGTGTCCACGGCAATCTTCCCCTGTCCGAAGTATTTCTCCAGAAAGGCCTGTCTGATGTCTGCCGCAAGGGCGCCGTATCCTGCCGCGTCCGCCGAAAGCCCCAGCTCTCCTGCCGCCAGCCCGGTGACTGCGGCTGCGATATAGTAATAGGCGGAAGCCACGAAATAGACATCCGTGGCCCCAAAGGGGGACTGGGGATCCTCCTTATTGTCCAGGGCCAGCCAATCTCCATAGTGGAAACCGGTGGTCCACAGACAGTGTCGGCCATTCAATCCGTCCACCCTGGTGATGTAATCCGTCCAGGACTTCATGGATGCATAATGACGCCGCAGAAGCCCCTTGTCCCCATAGTGGAGGTACAGGTTCCAGGGAATGATCACTGCCGCATCCGACCAGGGGGATATGCCGTATGCCTGATTGCCGAAGCTGTCCCCCTTGGCCATGTATTTGGGTATGGGGACCACCGTGGGGACTGCACCTGCCGCCTGACCCTGTTCCAGTCCCAGGTCTGTCATGAACTTGTCATAGAAGGCTGCGCAGTCCATATTGTAGCAGGCAGCGCCGGAAAATATCTGGGCATCGCCTGTCCAGCCCATGCGCTCGTCCCGCTGGGGGCAGTCCGTGGGCACATCCAGGAAATTGCCCCGCTGTCCCCACAGGGCATTCAGGAACAGCCTGTTGACGCCCTCATGCCCTGTCTTGATATCCCCTGTTTCCTCCAGGTCGGAGCGGACGCAGCAGGCCGTCCATCCCCCGAAGTCGGCTCCCTCTTCCATCCCTTCCACTTTCACATAGCGGAAACCGAAAAAGGTGAAGCGGGGCCTGACTATTCGCTCCCCTCCATCGGAGCAGTAGCAGAACCGTGCTTTGGCCGTTCGGTAATTCTCATTGAAAAAACATCCGTCCTGCAGTATCTCGCCGAACCGGAGCTTGATCCAATGCCCCTCCGGCAGCGCGGCAGGGAATTCCACCCAGCCGGTCACTTCCTGGCCGAAGTCCAGAACCGTCTCCCCCGCAGGCGTATAGAGCACTGCTGCCGGTGACAGCCTCTCACGGATACGGATAGGCGGATTGCGCCTTTCCGTAAGCTCCTTGTCCTGCATTGCCGCCAGTTCCGCAGGCTGCCAGCGCTCCTGCCTTATCCTGGCATCATAGATCTCCCCGTCATAGATATTGCTGAATGTCACATTCCCATAGGCGGCTTCCCAGTCCGGCCCTGTGCCGATGCCAGTCTCATGTCCGTCCTCGAAGCTCAGAATCAGCTCTCCCAGGAACAGCATCCGGTCCCCATAGATATTTTCGTGGAATCCGTCATAGCCGAACCTTCCCTTGTACCAGCCGGGCCCCATCTCCACTCGGATTTCATTTTCCCCTTCAACTACAAATCCGTCAGCTTCCCATGTCTGGTACTGGGTCCACAGGTCATAGGCATAATAGCCCGGCGACAGGTATTCTTCCCCCACCTTATGGCCGTTCAGGGTTATCTCATATATCCCGCATGCCGCGGCATAGATACGCACCCGCCGGGGCCTCTCTGACAGGTAGAACTTCCTGCGGAACACCGGATGGATATCCGGGTCAAAGGGAGCCTGTATCCACCTGGCCTGCCATGGCTCCCGCCCCTTTCCGGTCTCCCAGTATGCCGTCCCGCTCACGGAAATCCGCTCCGCCTCCTGCACCATGACCCGCCAATAATAGCGTTTCCTGGCCTGGCAGGCCAAGGGCGGACAAAAGGCCCTTCCGTTCGGTTCCCGGTTTCTGCCATCGCCACAGTCCGCGCTGTCGTACAATAGCGCTTCCTCCGGAAAATCCATATCCCCGGAAATCTGCAGCCTGACAGACAATGGTTCGGTGGACGCCGTCCCGCCCTCCGCCACCATACTGTCCTCTGCCCCGCTGCGCCAGGACAGCACCTGTGATTTTGTATCACAGCCGACCGGATTTGTCAAATGATTTGTCTTTAGTGCCCATATCCTCATGTCCTCACCTCGCACCCCCTGCGGCGGGCGCTACCCTCTCTATCATAGTCCCGCCCTATCCGGCAGGCATCCGTAAAACAACCGCAGGAGCCATCTGTGCATGGCTCCTGTATGTCTGCATATCCTACCTCTGTGACTCTGCCCAACGGTCGTAGGCCTTCTGGTGGATTTCCATCATCCTGTCCACATTTCTGGCTTTCAGGCCTTCCCTGAATGTCTCGAACTGATCCAGGGATATCTCGCCTGTAATCATCTTGGTGACCATCTCATCGGTATAGCTCTCGATGTCCGTCAGGAGCAATGATATCTCATTGGCCTCTTCGTCCAGGTATTTCACTGTGGACGGCCATGCCGTCTTGTAATAATCCGCATAGTGGTTGACGATATTTTCCGTCAGATACTGCTGTCCCGCGTCCGTCTGCGCCACGGTGAACGTGCGGTACATGGGGAAGTAGCCATAATCCGGACCTATCTCCGCATAGTTGTAGTTCATATCGCTGTCATATTCGTCTTCCGGATAGACGGTATCAATCTGGAGCGTGGAATCATCCACCCACTCATAGGTATATCCGCAGTCAGGCCTGTCCGGATTTTTCCCCAGCTCACAGCCGGCGCTGATTGCCAGAGTTCCCTCAAAGCTGAAGAGCCAATCCAGGATTTCCATGAGCTTCTCCGGATTGGAGCAGTTCTTGGTAATCATAAAGTTGCCGCACTGGTTGAAGTCCCTGGCCGGCCAAATCTGCGTGCTGTTATATTCGGATACCATGGGATCCAGGCCGTCGTATTCCCTCCAGATTGTCTCGTCCGGCTGGTTCACCCAACAGGCATAGTAGCAGTAGGCTCCGTAAAGGTGGTTGGTCTCCTTGGCATTGGACTGGTCTTGTGTCTGGGTGAAGTATTCTGGATCCAGGAGTCCTTCTGTGTACAGCTTGTTCATGTATTCCAGAAAAGGCTTGTAATTATCCTCTGCAGGCACCCATGCCGCCCGGCCGTCGATGGCCTCCAAATCCCGTCCGGTGAAGCCAAAGGCTACCAGGATAGGGTAGAAGATGTCAAGGGGATCCGGCACCTGATTGTAATAGCCTCCCAGAGGTATCTCGTCATTGGGGTCCCCGTTTCCGTTCATATCCCTTTCCTTCACGCCCTTCAGATATTCATAGAATTCGTCCAGGTTCTCCGGCTGTTTACCCAGTATCTGGTCCGCCCAGTCCTTGTTGATGTAGAAGCGGTTCAGTGCCAGCTCCCTGGTCTGCATGTCCGCACCGCAGACAGAATAGACCTTGTCATCCACCTGGGTCATGGCCGCTTTCAGCGCAGGGGTCTCCTCCATGGCCGCCCAGAGATTCGGTGTCTTCTCCTGGCTGATATAGCTGCTCAGGTCCAGGAGATACCCTTCCGCGCCATAGGACGTGATATCCGTCACGGACAGGGAATTCAGGAAAAAGTCCGGCAGGTTCTCCGATGCGAACAGCAAGGGAAGCTTGTCCGACCATACGTCAGTGGATATCATCTCCACCTGGATGTCCACATTGAAGCGTTCTTCTATCTCCTTAATGAGCCAGTAATCGTTCCAATCGCCCTGTGTGGCATTGCTGTGGGTGGTCAGCTTGAACACTTCCCGCTCCTCCTGGCCATTGGAGGACTCGCCCTCTTGTGCCTGGCTGCCGGAGGGCTGTTCCTCCGATGAGGAAGCGTCAGACTGCCCCCCGCTTTCCGACGTTCCCTCCGCCCTCTCGCCGCAGCCTGTCAACAATGTCCCCATGGCCAGCGCCGCCATGAACAGCGCCATTGCCCTTCTGTTTCCTGTCCGTGTGAATCCGTTTGTTTTTGCTCTTTTCATAAGAGACCTCCTTTTTCTTTTTTACAGCCAGCATGTATCCTGAAAGGCCAGTCCGGGGCGAATCACCCTTTCACCGAGCCTATCATGACGCCTTTTACGAAGAATTTCTGGACAAAGGGGTACGCAATCAAAAGCGGTATGGATGAGATGACGATCAGGGAATACTTCATGACATTGGCCATCTGCAGCTTCATGGCAATGGCCTCCACATCCTCCACCATATCCAGGTTGATATTCTGGTTCATCAGCAGGATTTCCCGCAGGAACACCTGCAAGGTCTGCATATTCTTGTCGCTTACATATATCATCGCGTTGAAATAATCGTTCCAGTGGCCAACCGCATAGTACAGGGCCAGCACTGCCAGAATGGGCTTGGACAGCGGCAGCACAATCCGGAACAGGATGGCGAAGTCGCAGCAGCCGTCAATCTGTGCAGCCTCCTGGAGCTCATAGGGCAGGGAGGACAGGAATGTCCTGCAGATGATGATGTTGAAGCTGCTTACCAGCCCGATGATCAGCAGGATGTAGGGGGTGTTCAACAGCTGCAGCCGGTTGATCACAATGTATGTGGGAATCAGCCCGCCCCCGAACCACATGGGAATCGCGATCAGCATGCTGAAGAAGCCCCTCCCGTACAGATCCCTTCTGGACAGGGAGTATGCCGCCATGACAGTCGCCATGACATTCAGCGCCGTACCGAATATCGTATACAGAAGGCTGTTGCGATAGCCGATGAAGATCCATCTGTTGGTGAATACCTGCATATAGCCGTCCAGCTGGAAGCCCACAGGATACAGCCAGACCTCTCCGGAATTCACTCTGACAGGATCCGAAACCGATGCGATCACCACGAACAGGATGGGATACAGGGCCAGAATCCCGAACAACAGCAAAAGCGCCGTGACAATATGGTTGAAAATACGATTGTCCATGCTCTCTCTGATAGCATTTTTCTTTTTTCTCATTTTACTCATGATTCTTACCGTCCTTTTCCGTGTCCGGGCTGCCGCATGCACCGGCGGCGCGCCCCGGACATTTTTGCTCCATGGGCTGCCTTGCCTGTCAGAACAGGCTGATGTCCGCCGTCTTTTTGCTTATCTTGTTTACAATCAGAAGCAATACGATATTGATCAGGGAATTGAACAGGCCGATGGCTGTAGTATAGGAATACTGGGCCTTCTGGATTCCCATCTTATATACATAGGTGGCTATGATCTCAGAGGTGGACTGGTTCAGGGAATTCTGCATCAGATAGGCCTTCTCAAATCCCACGCTCATGATGGAGCCGCAGTTCAAGATGAACACGGTGACCGCGGTGGGCAGTATCCCCGGCAGATTGATATGCCAGATCCGCTGCAGGCGGTTAGCCCCGTCTATCTCCGCCGCTTCATGGAGCTGGGAGTCTATGCCCGCCAGGGCCGCTATGAAGATGATGGAGCTCCAGCCTGTCCCCTGCCAGATGCCGGATATGATATAAATCGGGCGGAACAGCGCCGCGCTTCCCATGAAGTTCACCGATTCTCCGCCGAAGAGCGCCAACAGCCTGTTCACGATGCCTGTGGAGGGGGAGAGGAACATGGTGAGCATGGAGACCATCACCACCGTAGAGATGAAATACGGCGCATAGGTCAGGCTCTGCACCGCTTTCTTCAGGTGCATGTTCCGGCATTCATTCAAAAGCAGCGCCAGCAGAATCGGAAAGGGGAATCCTATCACCAGCGAGTAGACGCTCAGCTTCACCGTATTCTCAATCAAGGTCCCAAACTGCACGGATCGGAAGAAGTACAGGAAGCTGTCTCTTATACACATCTCCGAGCCCACGAGACAGATGAGGATC
>CAMQOJ010000121.1 GCA_947003375.1 uncultured Lachnospiraceae bacterium | reverse complement strand
GGCAGTGAGGCATCTGTTGGGCAGAAGACATAAAGCGGCTGCTTATATTGCCAGTGCGGGGCTGAGAATCTATCGGAAGGTCAGCATCGCATATTATCGGTTTTTCGCATGGACATTGCTGATTGTCTGCCTGGTCATGACGCTGAACTGCTTCATCCTGTACCACGCCTCCACCTTCTCGGAGCAGTATTTCGGCGAGGACGACAATGTGTACGCGCTGGAGGAGCTGATTGGGGTCTATAACATGGTGGCGGAGCAGTGCAACCGCTTAAGCGGGGAGATGCTGCGGGACGAGGACGGCATGGCGCTGTACCCGGGGAGCCTGGGGAGGGACGGGGAGCTGCTGGACATGGAGGACATGGCCAGGGAGCTGATGGCGCGGCTTGGGGAGGAATATCCCCGGCTCAAGGGCTACTATCCCCGGCCCAAGGCTTTGGCGGCCTCGGATTTCATGTGCCAGCAGCATATGCAGGGGTACTATTTCCCCTTCTCCATGGAGGCCAATTACAACGATGTGATGCACATCCTGAATTTTCCCTCCACCATGTGCCATGAGCTGGCCCATCTGCGGGGGTATATCTATGAGGACGAGGCAAATTTCATCGGCTACCTGGCCTGCGTGGAATCGGAGGACGCCTTTTTCCAGTATGCCGGATATCTGAGCGTGCTGGTCTACCTGCGCAACGACATCTACAGGGCCCGCAGGGAGGAGGTTGCCGTCTATGAGGAGGCCATAGAGCGGATTGCCCCGGTGGAGGTGGAAGCCCGGGTCTGGGAGGACAATGTCTTCGTGGTGGATGAGGAGTGGGATCGGATTAACGGGAAGGCCCTGATCGACACGGAGGTGGTGGACAAGGCCGCGGACGTGTTCATCGATACGAACCTGAAGATACATGGGATATCTGACGGCGCGGTGAGCTACAGCCGCGTGGTGAAGCTGTTGCTGCAGTATTATCGATACCATGGGATTCCGGCTATGTGAAAGCGAAAAAAAGCTTTTCAAAAAAATGATTCAAAGGTATTGACAGCGGCTCGGTTTCCGTGTAAAATAATCAGTGTTGTAGCGCAGGAGCTGTTCCGGCTTAGGTGAATTGAATAGATTATTTTTATGCAGGTGTAGTTCAGTGGTAGAACACCAGCCTTCCAAGCTGGATATGTGGGTTCGATTCCCATCACCTGCTTTTTAGCTGTCATCATGCGAGAGATTCTGCCGTCATCCCTATAAAGTAGCTTTACACTTTGCACAAGGGCTGTTATAATGGAAGCATCAGATAAGCACAGGAAGCAATATGTCAAATGGGAGGTGGTTATGTGCCGCCAGGTATTGAAGTAACAAAACAGGCCCTTGATGATTTCAAGAAGATTCAAGAGTATATGTTATCAGCGAGAAAAGAAAACGCGACTGAGACATATGCAAAGCTTAAGAAAGAATATTTGACAATAAAAGCATTGTTGAATGTTTCTGGCGTGAATCTTACTGACATCGACGAAATCAAGGAATGACCGTCCTGCAACTGAATATTTTCAGTCCTTCGCCGTAAGGTGGGGGACTTTTTGCATAGCGAGGGCAAGTGAAGGAAACAGAGCATCAGCGGATAAATACAATAAAAGAGAGGAAACACCTGACATGGAAAAGATAGCGAGCTTCACCATCGACCACATCAAGCTGGAACCCGGTGTCTACGTATCCCGCAAGGATACTATAGGCGCAGAGGCCATTACCACCTTCGACCTGCGCATGACCAGCCCCAATGAGGAGCCTGTGATGAACACGGCAGAGGTGCACACCATCGAGCACCTGGGGGCCACATTCCTGCGCAACCACCCGGAATACGGCCCGAAGACCATCTACTTCGGCCCTATGGGATGCCGCACAGGCTTCTATCTGCTGCTGGCCGGGGACTACAGCTCCAGGGACATCCTGCCCCTGATCACAGAGATGTACGAGTTCATCCGGGATTTCCGGGGCGAGGTGCCCGGGGCCTCCGCGAAGGACTGCGGCAACTACTTGGACATGAATCTGCCCATGGCGAATCTCCTGGCCAAGAGGTATCTGGACAATGTGCTCTGCGGGATTGACGACAATCGGCTGGTCTATCCGGATTGAAATGAAAGGATTGCGTTTAGATAAGGAGAACATAATATGGCGAAGATAGGCATCATAGGAGCGATGGAGCTGGAAGTAGAACAGCTTAAGAAGGAAATGGCCGTGAAATCGGTGGTGAAGAAGGCAGGGATGGACTTCTTCGAGGGCACTTTGAGCGACGTGCCCGTAGTCGTCGTCCGCAGCGGCATCGGCAAGGTGAACGCGGCGCTGTGCGTACAGATCCTGGCGGATGTGTTCCAGGTGTCCCATGTGATTAATACCGGCGTGGCAGGCTCCCTGAACGCGAAGCTGGACATCGGCGACATCCTCATATCCCGGGATGCCCTGCACCACGACATGGACACCACGATTTTCGGCTATCAGCCCGGGGAGGTGCCCCAGATGGGCTTCCGGGAGTTCAGGGCGGATGAGCGCATGATGGAGCTGGCCAGGGAGGCCTGCGAGAAGGTCAATCCTGACATCCGTGTCATGTTCGGCCGGGTGGTCAGCGGAGACCAGTTCATCTCCAGCAAAGAGGTGAAGGAGCGGTTGATCGCCCTGTTCCAGGGGGACTGCGCGGAGATGGAGGGAGCCTCCATCGCTCACGGCGCATACCTGAACGGCCTTCCCTTCGTCATCATCCGGGCCATCTCGGACAAGGCGGACGACAGCGCCGAGATGGACTATCCCACCTTTGAGGCGGCAGCAGCGAAGCATTCCGCGGCATTGGTGAAGGAAATGATAAAAGGACTTCTGCCCTGAGCGGAAGTCCTTTGCGGACAGGAAAAAGCATGCCGGGCCGGATTCAGTCCGGCCTTTTTTTGCGGAAGACGAACAGCTTGCTGAAGACATAGTTGGCGATGACCACCAGCACGGCGGAAATCACGCTGGCCGCCACCAGGTTGATGCCCGCGGCGGTGAGGAGCTGCATCACCACGATGTCCAGGATCCATGTAGCCACCCTGGAGAGCACGAATTTCGGCGCTTCCTTCCGCATGGGCTCCTTGCTCTTGAACACGAACCTGCGGTTGGTGAAGAAGGCGAATATGACGCCCGTCACCCAGTTGACGGTGCTGAGCACCGTGTTCTCGAAGGGGGTGGGGTACATGGTGTTGTGGAACAGCAGGGCGTTGGCGATGAACTTCGCGGCCCAGGATACCACAGTGGTCAGGAAGCCTACGATCAGGTAGACGATGATCTCTTCATATTGTCTGTACAGTGCCTTGCATTTTTCTATCATTGGTTTTCTCCTACTGTCGGATTTCGGCGAAGCGCCTTTCCTCACATTACTATGGTTTCTAAGAATTGTCAAGGATTGACAATATTTCTGTCTTCCCCTCGCAAAAAGGCGTCGATGTTGCGGTAAGCCTCCTCTACGCAGCGCCTGCGGGCTTCCACGCTGGCCCAAGCCAGATGGGGCGTGATGATCAGACGGTTGCTGTCCTTGAAGCGGCTTAAGGGATTGTCAGGCGCCAGAGGCTCCTTTTCCAGCACGTCCAGGCCAGCGGCGGCTATCTCGCCCGCCTCCAAAGCTTCGTACAGATCGGCATTGTTCACTACCGGCCCTCTGGCCACGTTTATCAGCACTGCGGTTCGCTTCATCTTCCGCAGTGCTTCCGCATCGATGAAGTTTCGGGACAGATCGCTTAGAGGACAATGGAGGGAAAGGAAATCGCTCTTTGCAAGCAGTGTGTCCTTATCCAGCTGCGGATATTCCCCGCATGAATTTTTTCCGGTGATGGAATGGAAGACTACGCTGCAGCCAAAGGCCTGTGCGATTCTCGCCACCCGCCTGCCAATGTTGCCCAGACCTACGATGCCCCAGGTCTTGCCCTCCAGTTCGCAGAAGGGCAGGTCGAAATTGGAGAAGCGGTCCTGGGCGCTGTAGGCCCCGGATTTCACGTAGGCGTCATAGTGGAACAGCTTCTGGCTTAAAGACAGGGCCATGGCAAAAGTGTGCTGGGCCACCATGGCTGTGCAGTAGTCTCGCACATTTGCCACCCGGATGCCCCGTGAGCTGCAGTAATCCAGGTCGCAGTTGTCGAAGCCTGTGGCGAACTCGCAGATCAGCTTGACCTTCGGCGCGTCCTCCAGCGTCTCCCGGCGCAGGGGGGATTTGTTGGCGATGACGATGTCCGCGTCCTTTACCCGTTCCCGGACCTCCTCTAAAGTGACAGTGTTGTCATAAACGGTCGTCTCGCCCAGTTCCCTGATGCAGTCCACGGACACGTCCGCGCCTACGCTGCTTCGTTCCAATATCACAATCTTCATCTTTATAATGTCCTTTCTGCAAAATGCCATATATCATAAAAACGGCGGCTGAAAACCAGCCGCCATACTATACGGTACGGAAAGCTCCTGACAGGATCCTGTCCATTCCAGTGTAGCAAAGATAATAGGCGATTTCAAGACAATCTGGGAAATTTTCCGGAATTTCCGGATTCCTTCTTCCTAGGAACCGTCCAAAAATAATTTTTTGACAATTCCTTAGGAAGTCAGAAATTCCTTCAGCAGCGCTTCCAGCTCTTCCTCCGTGACCATAGCGGAAGTGTCCGCCAGGGCGGAATCATCTGCCGCGGCGAAACCGGGCGTATCAGGGCTTTCGGACTGAGGCGGGATGGGGGGCATCTGCGGGATGGGAGATGGGGGCGTGTCCATGTCCGTCAGATCCTCCCCGCCTGCGGCCATCCGGTTGCCGATGGGCATCAGCTCCAGCGTGCGCTGCTCTGATGGCCTGATGGCAGCGCCGCGTCCGCTCCGGCGCCGCTTTCCTCTGCTGCCCGCGGCACGGTTTCCTCTTTTTTCCTCGAAGATGGATTCCCCGTAAAGCATTTCGATATCCTGCCTGGTGACATCGATGCGCGGCGACAGATGGTTCTCCAGATAATCCACCAGATTCACTTTCAACACCCGTTTCTTCCCGTTGACATCTACCACCGTGGAGATGCTGAAATAAGCGTATAGCCCGAAAAAGCTGGCTATGTAGAAGGGCAGCACGTCCCCCAGCGTCCGTCCCGCCAGGATGCACTTGCACACGCCCACACCGGAGCAGACCACAGACAGGAGCATCATCTGGCCGGACAGGTGATAGAGGGTGTCAAAGGACAGATGGCCCAGCGACATCCGGTTCAGGAACTTGTCCACAAATACGGGAATGTTCGCCACACCGCCGCTCAGCTCATAGCAGCTGGCGAATTTCGTCTTGCACTGCCGCAGCAGCCTGTTCCTCGTGGAGGCCATGTTGTCGGTCTCCTTTATCATATTCCGGTACAGCAGTCCTAAAAATATCCGAAGGATGATGCTGATGCCCAGACAGGTAAACATACTGATTGTTATCAGCCTTTCTTCCTGAAATACGCGAAACATAATACGCCTCCTCTCCGTTTTGCGATAGAATGACGGACAAGCCTTCTATGCTTTCAGTATAACGCAAGGGGATGCAAGTTTACAGATTTTTCCATCGCATTTTTCCCGGCTTTTATGACAGGAAAACAGGAGCGGCGACAGGAAAAAGCGATTGCAGAATAAGGGAAAATCTGTTAAAATGTACCTTAATAATGAAAACAAAGGAGAGGAAAAGAATGGATTCATTAAAGTACAAGACACATGGAACCTGCTCGCAGCAGATTGACATCGAATTGAAGGACGGCCTTATCGATTCTGTAAAGTTCACCGGCGGCTGTCATGGCAATCTCCAGGGTGTGAGCGCTTTGGTAAAGGGGATGAAGCCCCAGGAGGCTATTGCCCGTCTGAAAGGCATCCGCTGCGGCGCAAAGGCTACTTCATGCCCTGACCAGCTGGCCCAGGCTCTTGAAGAAATGATTTAATCTTGCATCTGAAAGGCTTTGTTTATGAAAAAAATCGTTTTGACAGGCGGGGGTAGCGCAGGGCACGTTACCCCCAATATTGCATTGCTTCCCTCTTTAAAGGAAGCGGGGTATGAAATCGCTTACATGGGATCCTACGACGGTATCGAGAAGAGGCTCATCGGGGATTTTGACTTGCCGTATGTGGGCATCTCCACCGGTAAATTCCGTCGGTATCTGGATTTTAAGAATCTGACGGATCCCTTCCGGGTCATAAAAGGTTTCTCGGAGGCGAGGAAGTTCCTGAAGGAGTACCGTCCGGATGTAGTCTTTTCCAAGGGCGGCTTCGTTGCTGTCCCTGTAGTCCGGGCCGCGGCATCCTTGGGCATTCCATGCATCATCCATGAATCCGACATGACGCCGGGGCTTGCCAACAAGATTTGTGTTCCAGTGGCCAGGAAGGTGTGTTGCAACTTCCCGGAGACTTTGAAGCTGCTGCCTGAGGACAAGGCGGTGCTGACAGGATCTCCGATTCGGGCGGAGCTGGCTCAGGGCAATAAGGTGGCCGGCCTGGACTTGTGCGGGTTTAATGCCAATACGCCTGTTATCATGGTGATTGGGGGAAGCCTGGGGGCCGCCAACGTGAACAAAGCGGTTCGCGCCGCGCTGCCCAGCCTGCTGGGGGACTTTCAGGTAGTCCACCTGTGCGGCAAGGATAAAATCGACAATCTGCTCCTGAATACACCCGGTTATAAGCAATTCGAGTATATCAAGGCCGAGCTGAAGGATCTCTTCGCCATAGCGGATGTGGTGATTTCCAGAGCTGGCGCGAACGCTATCTGTGAGCTGCTGGCCCTGAAGAAACCGAACATCCTGATACCGCTTCCCGCCTCCAGCAGCAGGGGCGACCAGCTGCTCAATGCCAAGTCCTTTGAGGCCCAGGGCTTCTCCATTGTAATCAACGAGGAGGATTTGACGACGGAGCTGCTGGTGGATAAGGTACATGAGCTCTATTTCTCCAGGCAGACCTTCCGCGATGCCATGAGCGACAGCGGACAGATGGACTCTGTCAGGAGAATCGTACAGCTGCTAGAAGAGGCGATTTCTTGAAAGGCGATAGAGCGCACAACCGGTTCCTGTGTCGAATATAGTAAATAGAAACTAAATAAGGCAGGAGATTCTTTATGCTT
Source organism: uncultured Lachnospiraceae bacterium (assembly GCA_947003375.1). Taxonomy (GTDB): domain Bacteria; phylum Bacillota; class Clostridia; order Lachnospirales; family Lachnospiraceae; genus Acetatifactor. The sequence continues at coordinate 3,017 of CAMQOJ010000121.1, read as the reverse complement.
ATCGCTCCTCTCCTGTTTGGGATTTCGGCAAGCCTGGACGCGCTGCTGGTAGGGATTGGCTATGGGCTCCGCAAAGTGCGCATCAGGCTCTGGCAGAACCTGACGATCAGCCTGGTCACCCTTGCGGGGACCTGCCTTTCCGTAGGGCTGGGGCATCGGCTGGCGGTACTTCTGCCGGAGGCGGTGGGTGCATATGGGGGAAGCCTGGTGTTGATTCTCCTGGGGCTGTACTACATCGTGAAGTGGGTGGCCTCGTTCCTTCGAAGCAGCAGGGCAGCGCCTCCCAAGCCTCCGATGGATTATGGGAAACAGGAGCCGGCAGGGCCTGCCCCGGCGCTGCGGCTGTCAGAGGTATTTGCCCTAAGCCTGACGCTTTCCCTGAACAACCTGAGCGCGGGATTAAGCGCCAGCCTGGCAGGTCTTGCCCTGGCCCCCGCCGCCATCGCAACGTTTGTCTGTTCTGTGCTGTTTCTGGCTTCCGGCAACCGTCTGGGAGGCTGCCGCGCATTCCAGTTGGCGGGCTGTGGGGCAGAGCCGGTTTCCGGCATACTGCTGATAGGACTTGGGATAGCTTGGCTCTTCCGGTAGCCTTGGATTCCGTAGCTCTCCGATTCTTTCCTGCGAAATGGGAACTAGCCCCATTTCGCTCTACATATGCCTGTTCGCAAAATTTCCACCAAATATAGATTAAATATCGAAAACCCGACAGAAAAGGGAATAAGCCTTGAGAAGATGGGAAAAATGAAGAGGAAGAAAAGCATTGCTTCCGAAAGGTGAAGGACATCATGGCTTTATCCCTTGTTTTAGAAGAGAACATACGCTATATTCAGGAGCATCTGCCTGTCAGGGAAAGCTTCGACTTCATGACGAGACATCTGTATCTGGGCGAGACTCCTGCCTTTTTCCTGGGCGTGAACGGATTCTGCAAGACGGAGGTCCTGCAACAGATTTTTTCCGATCTACAGGATGCCTCCTATATGGCTGACGGAAAGGTGGATGACATTGTACGGTATATGGATGGAAAGCTGGGTTATGCGCAGGCATCCCTGTCGGATTCCTGGGAGGATATATTCCGGAATGTGCTCAGCGGGCCGACGGCCCTGTTTGTGGAGGGTTATGCCCAGGCCATTCTGATAGATGCCCGCACCTATCCTGCCAGGGGCGTGGCGGAGCCGGATGTGGAGCGGGTGACGAAGGGCTCCCGGGATGGATTTGTGGAGACATTATTGTTCAACGCAAATCTGATACGGCGCAGGGTCCGTTCGGAGAGGCTGATTTTTTCCATGCACTGTGTGGGGGAAGAAAGCAAAACGGATGTGGCGGTTGCGTATATCAAGAATTCCGTGAATGAGGAGCTGCTGGACAAGCTTACACAGAGGATAGACAGCCTTCGGGTCACCGCCCTGACCATGGGGACAAAAAGCCTGGAAGAACTTCTGGTGAACAAGCATTGGTGGAATCCCCTGCCCTGCCTGCGGATGACCGAGCGGCCTGACGTGGCCTGCAGCTATCTGTTGGAGGGGCATATCCTGGTATTGGTGGACAATTCTCCCCAGGCAATGGTCCTTCCCTGTACGATTTTCCAGTTCACCCAAAGCCCGGAGGATTATTACAGGAGCCCCTCGGTGGGGACTTATTTCCGATTGGTGCGCTTCTTGTGCATTCCTGTGAGCCTGCTTTTGCTGCCGCTGTTTTTGTTGGTCACGGCCGGCTTCCCGGAGACAGCAAGAGCCTGGGGGCTGCTCTCGGAGGAGGGGATGACCCCGGAGCGGCTGTTCTTCTATGTGCTGGCAGTCGAGTTTCTGCTGGATCTGTTCAAATACTCTTCCTCGATAAGTTCCGGAAAATTTTCCGGCGCGCTGTCCATTGTGGGAGGATTGATCATAGGGGATATTGCGGTGAGCCTGAACTGGGCTACCGTGGATGTGCTGTTCTACGCTGCCATTACGCTGCTGGCATCCCTGGCCATTGTGGATGTCGATTTCAGCGATGCCGTCCGTCTGTACCGGATTCTGCTGATTGCGGGCACTGGGATTGGCGGCTTGCCCGGGTTCCTCATCTGCCTTGGGCTTGTGCTGCTGTCCGCGGTCACCACGCCTACCTTTGGGGGGTTCAGCTACCTCTGGCCCCTGTTCCCCTTCAACAAAAAAGCCCTGGGCAGACTGCTGTTCCGCAGTCCCACGCCCAGGGCCCAACCTTCCAGGATATGGAATCGAGGCAAGGTTCACAGATAATCAGTTCGCCTTCTTGAACTGCAGAGGATACTCCAGTCCGGGAAGGATCTCTCCCTGGCTGGAATCGGCACCAGAAGGAAGCTCCAGCTTCAGGCTGTCCCCGCTGACAGTGAAGACATCATACGCGTTCTTGTCGATCTCGGTTCCCTCCTCGGCCATGTAGAGCTTGTTGCCCTTGGCCTCGTACTTGCCGTTTGTGGCCATCTCGTTCAACAGGTCGTCCACGTTCACTTCGGCCTCGAAGGTCTGGCGCAGGTAGTCCGAGATGCTGCTGCCATAGGTCTCCTGGAAGGCGGCGTCGGCGGCATCCTTATCCAGCCCCTGACCGGAGAACTCGGTGTACATCATCTCTGTGGCGAAAGTCAGAAACTCGTCCAGCCAGGCGCTGTAATTGGCCTTGAAGGACTCGGGCTCGCCGTACATCCTGAAGGTATTGTCCTCCTTGAACTCGAAGCAGATGGACATCATCAGCGGAGCGCTGAAGCCCTCGAAGTCTTCGCCCATCTCTCCCGCCAGGAGATCCGCCAGGTCATAGTCCAGGGACCATGTGCCTACCAGGTCTTTTCCGCTGTCGCTGCCGCCGCACCCGCATATGGACAAAGCCATGACAAGGGCCAGCAGGACGACCAGCATCTTACTTACTTTTTTCATGTCATTTCCTCCTAAATTATATATTGAATAAGAGCAACATATCTAGTGTAGCACTAATGTTCTTAATTGACAAGAAGAATATTCTGCTACATTAGATTTACAGCAGATTATAGAGCAATCAGAACATAAATG
>CAMQOJ010000120.1 GCA_947003375.1 uncultured Lachnospiraceae bacterium | reverse complement strand
GGACTATCTGTCCTTCGTTTCCAGCGCAAGGCAGGAACAGACCAAAAAGGGCGATCATGCAGGACTATATATGGGTGACTGGAATCATACTGAAGCAGAGCCTGGTGGGGGAGTACGACAGGCGTATCAGCCTTTTGACTAAAGAAAAGGGGAAGGTGGCCGCTTTTGCCAGAGGAGCCAGGAAACCGGGAAACCGGCTGGCGGCGGCTACCAATCCCTTTTCCTTTGGGAGCTTTCGGCTCTACGAGGGCAGGAACGCCTACACGCTGGCCGAGGCGGACATCAGGAATTATTTCGAGGAGCTTCGCTCCGACTACATCGGCGCTTGCTACGGCATGTATTTTGCCGAGGTGGCGGACTTCTGTACCAGGGAGGGCAATGACGAGCGGGAGATGATGAAGCTGCTGTACCAGTCCCTCCGGGCGCTCTGCGCCGCGGCCCTGCCGAACCCCCTGGTGCGCTGCGTCTTTGAATGCCGGGCCATGGCGGTGAACGGCGAGTTCCCCGGGGAGTTCACCAGGGAAGCCCTGGAGGGAATCCTGGGGGGAGGGCCGCCGGAGGATTCCACGCTGTATGCGCTGTATTACATAACGTCCAGCCCCCTGGAGAAGCTTTACACATTCAAGGTGGCAGACGCGGTCCTGGTGCAGCTGCAGGCCGTGGCGGGCCGGTACATGAAGCGCTTTGCGGGACAGCAGCAGTTCAAAAGCCTTGAAGTTCTGCAAACTCTCTGTTGAAAAAACGGATTGTTTTTGGTACAATTACTTATGGCTTTTCGGGATAGGGGAAAAGCCGCACATCTGTGCGCACGCAAAGCGCACAGGGTAGCATAAATATAGAAGGAAAGATTGAGGCTTAGCGCGGATGATGAGAAAATATGGAAGACTTGCGGTAGCCCTCTGCCTGTGCATCGTGTTCCTGTCGGGTTGCGGGGAGGCGAAGGTGCCGGATATCGTGGACACCCCTTCCGTGGCCGTCAGTAAGGAGGGGGAGGTCACCGTATGGCAGGTGGGGCTGTTCGATAAAGCCGACTATGTGCTCTCGGAGCTCCAGGCCATGGCCACCCAGGAAGCGGCCCAGTTCAACAGCGCCAGCGGCAGGGAGGCCGCTGTGACTGTGGACAAGGTGGAGGCGCTGGAGGACGGCAGCGGGAAAGTGGTAGTGGCATACCGGTTCGACGGCTGGGAGAGCGCCGTCGGGTTCCTGGAGGAGGAGCTGTACTTCGGAACAGCGTCCCAGGCGGTCCAGGAGGGACGCACGGCGGGCATGGCCCTGGAGGGCGTAAAGGACGGCGCGCCCTATTCGGAGGAGCAGTTGAAACAGGATGCAGACGGAAATGTAGTCATCACGGGCATCAAGGCTAACATCTACTGTCCCGGGAAGGTGACGCATGTGAGCCCGGGGGCGACGGTGAATCCGGACGGCAGCATCGACACATCGGGGGCGGAAGGGCCTGTGTGCATTCTGTATCGCTGAGCCGGTGTGGCTGGCGGATGAATCTGGACAATAGAAAACGGAAAGGTATGGTTTCGACATGGAAAAGACAATGGACAAAATCGTGGCCCTGGCCAAAGCCAGAGGCTTCATCTATCCGGGCTCCGAGATTTACGGCGGCCTGGCCAACACCTGGGACTACGGCAACCTGGGCGTGGAGCTGAAGAACAACGTAAAGAGGGCCTGGTGGCAGAAATTCGTGCAGGAGAACCCCTACAATGTGGGCGTGGACTGCGCTATCCTCATGAATCCCCAGACCTGGGTGGCCAGCGGCCATCTGGGCGGCTTCTCGGATCCCCTGATGGATTGTCGGGAATGCCATGAGCGCTTCCGGGCGGATAAGCTGATAGAGGACTTCTGCGGGGAGCAGGGCATGGAGCTTGCGGAGAGCGTGGATTCCTGGAGCCAGGAGCAGATGAAGGCCTTCGTGGAGGAGCATAATATCCCCTGCCCCAGCTGCGGCAAGCATAATTTTACGGACATCCGTCAGTTCAACCTGATGTTCAAGACCTTCCAGGGCGTCACGGAGGACGCCAAGAGCGTAGTCTACCTGCGGCCCGAGACGGCCCAGGGCATCTTCGTGAACTTCAAGAATGTCCAGAGGACTTCCCGCAAGAAGATTCCCTTCGGCATCGGCCAGATAGGCAAGGCCTTCCGAAACGAAATCACGCCGGGCAACTTCACCTTCCGCACCCGGGAATTCGAGCAGATGGAGCTGGAGTTCTTCTGCGAGCCCGGCACGGATTTGGAGTGGTTCCAGTATTGGAGAGGCTTCTGCAGGGACTGGCTGATTTCTCTGGGCATCAAGGAGGACGAGATGCGCCTGCGCGACCACAGCCCCGAGGAGCTGTGCTTCTACAGCAAGGGCACCACGGACATCGAATTCCTCTTCCCCTTCGGCTGGGGCGAGCTGTGGGGCATCGCGGACAGGACGGACTACGACCTGAGCCAGCATGTCAATACCTCCGGGGAGGACATGACCTATTTCGATGACGAGAAGAAGGAGAAGTACATACCCTATGTGGTAGAGCCTTCCCTGGGCGCGGACCGTGTGGTGCTGGCCTTCCTCTGTGCGGCCTACGATGAGGAGGAGCTGGAGGGCGGCGACATGCGCACCGTGCTGCGCTTCCATCCCGCCCTGGCGCCTGTGAAGATCGGGGTGCTGCCCCTGTCCAAGAAGCTGGGCGAGGGCGCGGAGAAGATTTACGCACAGTTGTGCAAAAAGTATAACTGCGAGTATGACGACAGAGGCAACATCGGCAAGAGATACCGCCGCCAGGATGAAATCGGCACGCCCTTCTGCGTCACCTACGACTTCGACTCCGAGACGGACGGCTGCGTGACCGTGCGCTTTAGGGATTCCATGGAGCAGGAGAGAGTGGCGATCAAGGATCTGGATGCCTATTTTGCGGATAAGTTCGTGTTTTAGGAAATGGGTGGATTACGGGGGCAGAAGCGTTCTTCTGCCCCTTTTTATACTGCAGAACGCCAGGATTTACAGTGGTGTCCCCGGGAAAGTACCTGGCTGGCGGTCTGCAGTCGGGCCGCACTGCAAATTTAACTGGCGCGCAGTATATATGCGCACGGCGGGTAGGGGAAGGCTTTCCCCTGCTCGATTGTGCGGACGCGGGTTGACAGACCGGACGGCAGCGGAAGGAGAGGCTTGATATGAACCGAGAGGAAGCGTTTCGGATACTTGGCATCGAGGCTACAAAGGACGAGAGGGCGCTGAAGGGCGCTTACAGGGAGAAGCTGACGGTGACGAACCCGGAGGACGATCCGGAGGGCTTCAAGAGATTGCGGAGGGCCTATGAGGAGGCCTGCAGATACGCCAGAGAGACGGAAGATGCGGAGGAGGAGCAGGAGCCCCCCAGGGACACCACCCCCTCGGGCCTGTGGCTGGAGCGGGCCGTGGAGATATACGGAAATATCCGTTCCAGACAGGACGTGAAGCTCTGGAAGGCCCTTTTCGACGATGATGTGTTCCTGTCCCTGGAGTAGAAAGAGACCTGCCGGGAGAAGCTTCTGCGATTCCTGACGGAGCATTTCAAGCTGCCCACGGAAGTCTGGAAGCTGTTCGACAGGCGGCTGTCCATCGTGAAGGACGCGAAGCTTCTGCGGGAGAGGTTCCCGGCCAATTTCGTATATTACATCGTGGGCCGGTGCGAGCGGGGGGAGGATCTGGACTTCACCCAGTTCCGGGGGCCGGAGGACGGGGATTACGACCGGTTCCTGGAGCAATACGACCGCTGCTGGCAGGCGCTGCATGAGGACAGGCTGGAGGAGGCCCAGCACTGCCTGGAGAATGCGGACGCCACGGGCATCCGGCATCCGGTGGTGGAGGTGAGCCGGGCCAATGTGCTGGTGCGGCAGGGAAGAATCGGGGAGGCTGTGGACTTGCTGGAGAGGGAGCTGGCCGAATACCCGGGGGATCCTATGATCTCCTACAATTTCGCAGAAATCCTCTGGAGCCAGAAGGACAACGGCAGCTACAGGAGGCGGGCGGCGGGACTCTACCAGGAGCTGAAGGCGGAGAACGACAGCCATTACATGGCTAACGCCCGGCTGGCCGAATGGCATTATGAGGAGGGGCGCTTCCGGGAGGCCAAGAAATGCGCGGAGCGGGTGCTGACGGCAGGGGCGGACGACGGGTTCATGGAGCTCCTGGCCAAGATCAACAGAGAACTGGAAAAGGGGCTGGAAGCCGGATACCGGGAGCGCGGAGACTGGGAGAGCGGCCTGGAGCTTTGCTGGTGCTACCTGCAGGACGGCAGGACCGCCCAGGGCATCCGGCTGGCCCTTGGGCTGGAGGGGAAGCTGCCTCCGGAAAAGGAGGCGGAGTATTACGGGCTCATGGCGAAGCTCTATACGGAGGAGGCCGATTATGAGGAGGCCATAGCCATGACCAGGCACTGGGAGCCAGCCCTGGAGGCCAAGATGGCGAAAAACGCCGGCGCAGACGAGAATGAGGATAGAAAAGACAGGGACAGGCTGCGGCAGGCCCGCCTGATCCGGATGCAGTGCTGCCACAGCCTGGGCTACAGGGACAGGGAGAAATTCGCCCTGGCGATCCAGGAGGGGAAGAGCATCCTCACAGGGAGTGCGAAGGACGTGGGCGTCCTGCTGGAGATGGCGCAGATCTATACAGCCATGGAGGAGTACGAGCTGAGCATAGAGGTATGCCAGCGGCTGATAGAGGAATTCCAGGTCTTCGCGGCGTATGCCTCCATGCTGGAAGCCTACAGGCGGCAGCTTGACGCCGCAGGCGTAGTCAGGGCTGCCGGACAGTGCATCCGGTATTTCCCCGGATTCGTGAAGTCCTATGAGTACCTGGCCAAGGTGTATCTGGACCTGAACCGGAGAGAGGATTTCGACAAGGTGTATGAGGACGCGCAGAAGAACGGCGTGGGCAGCGTGCTCATCGATGCCTACCGGTTCCAGATGCGGGAGAAGGCCATGGATGTGGCCCGGCTCAACGAGAAGCTGAAGGAGTTCCGGCGCAGCTATTTTAAGCATGTGGAGGAGGGGAAGGAGGAATATTATGAGAAAGGCCTTCCCATCCTGACGGAATATTTATATCATTATCCCGATGATTTCATGCTGGTGGAGCGGGCGCTGTTCCACAGGGCCGCCCATCGCCTGGAGGAGGCCAGGGAGGATTTCGAGAAGGCCCTCTACATCAACCCCTCCAACCCCTATGCCCTGAACGGCCTGAGCTTCACCTACAAATATCAGGGGGATTATGAGCGTGCCCTGGTCTGTCTGAAGAAGGCCATCCTGTACATGGACCAGGAGATGTCCCCCGTCATCTACGCGGACATGGGGAACCTCTACGCCCTGCTGGGGGACGCGGAGACCGCATATAAGGCCTACCGCCGGTACGAGGAGACAGCGGGGGAGAACAGGAACAACTGGTTCGGCGACAATCTGGCCGAATTCGCCATGCGGGCTGGCAGGGTGGAGGAGGCTGCGTCCATCTATGAACGGTTCTACGTGAAGGACAACTGGGCCAGGTACGAGCGGCTGGCGAACCTGTACCTAGCCGCGGGGGAGAAGGAGCGGGCCAGGCAGGTGCTGGGCCAGTGGCGCAGGGAGCTGGGCGGCGGCTTTGCGGAGTCGTTCCTGCATTTCCTGAAAAGCGGCTCATCGGCCATCTCCGGGAAGCGGAACACGGCCTCCTATCCGGCGTACTACTGCTGCAGGGGCTGGTGGGAGCTTCTGTACGGCAGCAGGAAAGCCGCGGTCAGGGCCTTTGAGCAGATGTTCCGCAACGGCCTGTCGGAGAAGACCATGGAGGACAAAATCTGCGATGCTGTGTTCGCCTGCATCCTCTGCGGGAATGAGGAGAAGGGGAAAAGATATGCGGCCAGGCTCCAGTTTTGGTTGGACAGGGAGAAGACCGTGGGCAGGCGCAAGTACTATAACAGACAGAAAGCCCATCTCCAGATGGAGTTCCTGGCGGCCTATTATACGGAGAGCGAGGAGCGGCTGCAGGAGCTGCTGGACATGGAGGATAGATGCGAGATATGCCATTCCTGCACCTGTCCGTTGTGCAGGGAGCTGGAGGGCGTGAAGATTCTGCTGCTATTGAGGAACGGGAAGCGTGAGGAGGCCAGGGAGCGGCTGGAGAGGAACTTGTTGGTGCAGCCTTGGGATGTCTATATGCTGGCTATCCGGCATGTCGCTTTTGGGGGCTGAGGGGATTTCCTGGAATTTGGAATAAGTGCCACGGCTAGCGCACCGTGGCCCCAAATGGCATAAGCGCCAGCTTTGCAATCTTGAAGCACTGCAGCCCGAAGGGAATGCCGATAATCGTGCAGCACAGGAGGATGCCGTTTATAGCCGCAGATAGGGCCAGCGGAATCCCGCTTAAGACAAGCCATAGGATATTCGCCAGGAGGGACATGGCACCGCCCCCGTAGTCGATTTCCTTTCCAAAGGGAAAGAACGCCAGGGAGGCGAACTTGAAGCACTGTCTCCCGATGGGGATGCCGATGATGGTAATGCACCACAGGATGCCTGCAAGCGTCCACACCAGCCCCTGCCATAACCCTCCGCAGATAAACCAAATCAGATTTCCCAAACAGCCCATATGTTCCTCCTCCACCAGCGCTCAGGCGCTCTTCTGATGTATTATATGCATTCGATGCATCATATGCCATCTGAATAATTATATCTCATCCGCTTCATCCGGCCCCACGCCCTGTCCGTCTGCAGTCCGCACTGTAATCCCGTTGACTACGATGCCGCCGTCCAACGCGATTACCAGGCATTCTCTGCCGTCTATCTGCCTGGTCTCGATGAGGTTCGTGCGGTCAGGCTTCACCTTGATCACCACGTCCGGGGTCTTCACCTCGAAAGAGCGGGTCTCCATGATATTGTTCATGAGCAGGGAAGTGCTCTCCCCGGCGGTCTCGTCATAGTGTCTGTCGAACTCCGACAGCTTCTCGTTGGCCACGCCGCTGTCCGCCAGGATGGTCTTGACCTGGGTCTTGTCCAGGACCACGGGCTCCGGGGCCTCCTTGTTCTCCTGGGCCAGCTCCGTGAAGCGCTCGTGGATGTCCTTTACCATCTCGATGCTGCAGTCCTCCCCCAGGGTGTCCTCTATCAATGTCTGGAAAGTCTCTTTCTGGTCTCCGGCAGACAGGGGCAGGGGGCAGCCCAAGAGCCTGTCCACGAAGCCCTCCTGGAGCTCCTCCGGATTCTTGGAATAGTAGAGCAGGCTGTGGATGTCCGCGCCTCTGTCATTGAAGGCGGGAAACAGGAAGCCTGTGTCCGGCAGGCCCACCACCCAGTCCCTGACCCGGTTCTGGAAAGCGTTCTCCTCGGGATTGTAGCTCAGTCCCGGCTTGGACAGCTCCACCGGGCAGATGCAGGCGAGTATGTACTCATATATCTCGTCCGAGGCGTCCTCCATGTCCAGCCCATCGGATGTCCTGCCGGGCACATCGTAGACGTCGTGCACCAGCAGGATCAGATAATTGCCTACAAACTCATAGTTCTCTATGATGCGGTCGAAATACTCCTCCAGCAGGGCGTCGTCCTTAAGCTTGCTGTCCCGGAGCTTCAGCAGGAGCCCGTGGGCGTTCAGGGCATCGACGGCCGGGCCGCTTCCCGCGGCGGACCCCGGGGCAGGCATCGGGGCGCTTCCCGGGTCGTTTCCGGCACCGGGCGCTTCCCTGTCTGGAGCGTCCCCGGCCTCCCTGGCATCTGCCGTATCCGCTGCCGCGTCTTCGATCCACTCGCCGGACAGCGGAAACTCCAGGTTCAGCAGGTTCTTGCCCAAAGTGCCCGAGAGGGCCTTCCGCAGAATCTCAAAATATTTGAACATCTCTTCCTCCGGCAGCGCCAGAAAGGCCTGCCCGAAGAGGGCTTTCTTATTCTTCTCCCCGTCCACATAGCAGCCGCAGATGCGGGTGATGGAGCAGTTTTTCGGGGTGAGGAGCTTTTTGATTTCCGATATTTCCTGTTTCGTCATGTCTATACCTCCCTGTCTGCTCTCGCAGACCATACATTCAGTATATACCAAATTTTTAGAATGGGCAAGCATACAAATGGGTTGTGGCGGAGGAAATCTTGTGTTACTATTGGATAAGGAAGCGATACACAGGAAGCGGGGCAGCGCGCACAGGCGGACAGGCCTCCGGGAAAGGACAGGAAGAGGACTATGGCAAAGGACAGCAAGAGCTTTGACAGAAAGGGATTCATCGCGGAATTCAGGAAATTCATCACCAGGGGCAATGTGCTGGACATGGCAGTGGGCGTGATCGTGGGGGGCGCGTTCACCTCCATCGTGACCTCTCTGAACGCGGATATTCTGACACCGTTGCTTGGCATATTCGGGGGAACGGACTTCAGCTACCTGACGGTGACATTGGGCAGCGGCGAGAATGCCCCTGTACTGAATTACGGCAACTTTATTACGGCGGTCATCAATTTCCTGATTACGGCCCTGGTGATTTTCTGCCTGATCAAGGGAATCAATGCCATCGGGGACAGGATTAAGAAAAAGGAGCAGGAAGCCCCTGCGGCTCCCACCACGAAGAAATGCCCCTATTGTCTCAGCGAGATTCCCTTGGAGGCGGTGAGATGCCCTCACTGCACTTCACATCTGGAGGAGAACCATGCGGCTTGAAGGACTCAGAAAGAAGATGCTCTGTTTGGGGCTGTCGGCGGCTATGGCTGCGGCCCTAAGTGGCTGCGGCGGCAGTGGCGAGAGGACCCAGGGAGCCGTGCAGATGATCGGCGAGCTGGACTATGAGGGGGCGCTGGAGCAGCTGGACCTGGCACAGGAGAACGGGGAGAATGCCCGCCTGGTGGACAGGGCCAGGGGAATCGCCTATATGGGACTCACGGACTATGAGCAGGCGGCGGTGTGCTTCGAGGAGGCCCTGGCGGGGAGCGACGGGCTGGTGCAGAATGTGGATTTCGACCTGAACTTCTATCTGGCCGCCGCTTATACCAAGAGCCAGCGGTACGGCGAGGCGGAGGACATCTATGACGCTGTGCTGGCCCTGCGCCCCGGGGCGGAGGACGCCTATTTCCTGCGGGGGAACGTGAGGCTGGTGCAGGGGAACTATGAGGGGGCAAAAGCGGACTTCGACAAGGTCATCTCCATGGATCCGAAGAACTACGACAGGCTGATACAGATCTATCAGGTGCTGGATTATTTCGACCACGGCGAGACGGGCAGGGAGTACCTGCAGGCGGCGCTGGCCTCCGGCGACAAGGACATGGACAAGTATGCCAGCGGGCGGATTCATTACTACCTGGGAGAGTACCAGAGCGCCTATCTGGATCTGGAGGAGGCCAGGGAGACGGGCGGGGTGGAGAGCTATCTGTACCTGGGCAAATCCTATGAGGCCACAGGGGACTACAATTATGCCGCAAACGTCTACAACAGCTATCTGGAAAAAAATGAGGGGAACGCGGAGATTTACAACCAGCTGGGACTCTGCGAAATGGCAAGGGGAGAGTACAGAAATGCCCTGAACGCTTTCCAGGCGGGGATGCAGCTACAGAACGTGACCATGATGCAGACCTTGAGCTTTAACGAGATCGTGGCCTATGAGCATCTGGGGGACTACCGCCAGGCCAGCATCCTGATGGAGAATTATCTGAAGAACTACCCGGACGATGCCCAGGCCAAGCGGGAGTACGAGTTCCTGTCCACCAGGTGACAGAAGGCGGAAGATAAAAAAGACAAAGAAAAAGCACCGGGATTTCCCCGGTGCTTTTTGTCATCTGGCTCAATAGAAGCAATCAGCCTACCACGGTTACGTTGGTAGCACGAATCTTGCTGCTGTTCTGAGGATCGCACTCGGTATCGAAAGTAACTTTCTGGTTTTCCTCCAGGGACTTGAAGCCGTCCGCATTGATAGCCGAGAAATGTACGAATACTTCCTCGCCGGTCGCATCGTTGGTGATGAAACCGTACCCCTTCTGTGCATTGAACCATTTAACTGTACCGTTGTTCATCTTGGTACCTCCTTGTAATGAAAATTTGTGATTCTTAAACGTCGGACAAAAAAATCACATATTTTTGTAAATCGTCATCAAAGTAATAGCGACTTACAAAAATATGTGAGTTCCATGACTTTCATTCAGAATACGAG
>CAMQOJ010000119.1 GCA_947003375.1 uncultured Lachnospiraceae bacterium | reverse complement strand
CCATACCGCGTAGGGCCGAATAATGTAGAACCACAAATTTTCGGGAACTAAGGATAAGTACATCGGCACGATAATAAATTCCCCCGATTATGTGGGGCTGAACCCAAAAGATGGCTCGATTCTCTTTGTGAAGCTATTCAAGGTAAATGCGGATTATGTCCGTGTGGCCGCCAAGATTACATCTGGCGGAAAATGCTTTGCAAAGACATTGCATTCCTTAAGCACCTGTAATGCTGAGAGATACATTGAAAAAGGCACATTGAAAAGGCTTGACACAAACTGAATTTGTTGTATAATTGAGTTATCAAATGCATAAGCTTTATTGAATGGAATCTGAGGACGGAACAGGCGGCCGTCGCCCATAGTTAGGAGATGTGGATTGTCACCCACCTATTCCATTCAACTTTGCGAAGCAGGTAACTCCGGTTATCTGCTTTTTAATTGCCTCTATCCCACCTCCAGCACAAGCGTATGAACGTATCCAATAAGCGGGAGGGGTACAGCGGAATTTCCCGCTCTTCCTGGAGGACGAGTGGAAGAACCATTCGCCATCTGGGGCGAGCGCCCCATTCCTCATACAGGAGGAGCAGCGCCCAGGCCAGAATTGACTCCGGGTGACACCATCGACACAAATGTCGAACCATTCCACACAAGTGGGGAAAAATATGCCCACAAGCGGGCACGGCAGCCGACTCCCTGGCAAAGGGAGCCCCCTCAGGGGAACAGGTAATTTCCTGGATGGGTATCCCGTATTTTGGGGGATGGGGCCCTGAATCAGGGCAGGGTCTTCGTTGGGAGGAGCGGGCTCCACCACTGAGGGGACGAAACGGCTCCCCCTTGGATGCATCTGCCGGAGCTTCTCCATGGAGCCAAGGTATCCCCATTAAGGAGACCCCTGGCAAGGGTGTTCTATTCCGGAACCGCAGCACCTCAGGCCCAAATGGGACTGACCACTATTTAGTTGCCAACTCAATATTGAGTCGGTTGCACCAGTGCAACTTTCGCACTGGTACAGAAAGTTGCGACACCACAACCTTGGACCATGACAATATAATATGCTTACCAGGGGAGCCGATAGGGTGTGAATACCTCCGTTCCGAGCCTTGAACGGAAGGAGGCGTTTTCTATGAGTACATACGAAGAATTTATGGTGCTGCTTACTTTTGCAATTCTTATTGTCGCCATTTTGGAATATGTCAACCATAAAAAATAGCACCCCCGCTCTCGCAAAGTTAGGGTGCTATTTTTTATAACCTGATTTTCGCCGGAAACGGATAGGTGTCTGCTATCGTATCGGCTCCCTTGTTAAGCATATTATACACAATCCGTCAGATAAAATCAACAGAAAAATGCACCATGACAATATAATATGCTTACCAGGGGAGCTGGGGGACGTGCTCTCACCCAATCCGAGACCTTACGGAAGGCGGTGATTATTATGAGTACATATGAGGAATTCATGGTAATACTAACAGTCGGTCTTTTGATTGTTGCGATTCTGAATCTGAAAAATAAGAAATAGCCGTCCCGCTCACTGGCAATGACTGGACGACTATCCTTATAAGTCTAAATTAATTATTCGCCGGGTCGGGTGACCTGCACTCACCTTCCGGCTCCCTTGATAAGCATATTATAACCGAAATGACCTGAACCGTCAAGCAAAAAAGCGGCCCCTGCAGCAACAGGAACCGCCTGGACACTATACAGGCAGGTGCCGGTATGATATCCCCTCGCAAGGCCTATTATACCATCGATGCACCCGTCTGTACAGGTGTATTTTTTGTACCCATCTTTCAGACAGGAGCGTGATCCATATGGCACTCATACGATGTCCTGAATGCACCGGCCAGATAAGCGACAGAGCCATCATATGCCCCCACTGCGGCTTTCCGGTGAGGGACGGCAATATTTCTACCAGTACGCCCAGAAAGGCCCGGAAGCGCCGCCCTAACGGCTCAGGGACGGTGGTGAAGCTGTCTGGCAAGCGGAGGAACCCATTCCAGGTCAGGGTCAACACCCGCATCGATGCAGACGGCTATCCAGCCTATGACGTAATTGGCTGCTTCCCTGACCGGGTCTCCGCCGGAATCGCCCTGGCCGAGTACAATAAGGCCCCCTATGACCCGAACGACCGGAAGAAGCTTTTCAGCGATGTATTCACCTCCTGGTATCAGTGGAAGTACAAAGCCGCCCTCGATGCCCCAGGGGCAAAGACCAGTTCCCAGAACTGCATGGTGGCGGCATACAGGAAATGCCCCTCCCTCCATGGGATGGCCATGTGGGACATCCGGGCCCAGGACATGCAGGACATCCTTGACCGGACAGACCTGTCCCATGCCATGCTGGAGCATGTCAGGAACCTCTTCCGGCAGATGTACAGGTATGCCGTCCAGTTCGAGCTTGTGGCAAAGGACTATTCCCAATACACGAAAATCACCAAGGAAGACGATGATGCCCAGGGAGTCCCCTTCACCAGGGAGGAGCTGTCTCTGCTCTGGCAGCACAAGGACATCCCTTTCGCGGATACAATCCTCATATACTGCTACTCCGGCTGGCGGATAAACGAGCTGGCCCGGATGCCGCTGGACGGAATCGATCTCGAAGAGAGGACGTTCACCGGCGGCCTGAAGAACCGCTACAGCCGTAACCGGACGGTCCCCATCCACTCCGCCATCTATGGGATGGTATCCCAGCGGCTGGATGCGCGGTTCAAGAGCCTCATCTACCACGATGGCTCCAGGACCATATCTGAGCAGACGTACCGGCAATGCTTTAATGCTGCCCTGCAGTCATGTAGCATCCAGACAGCGCACACGCCCCATGACTGCCGCCACACATTCAACATGCTCCTGGACATCGCAGGTGTAGACCGGGTGGCTAGGTATAAGCTTATGGGGCATAAGGGACAGGACATCAACGAGAACGTGTATACCCACAAAGACCTAGGCCAGCTCCGGGCTGCTGTAGAATCCATAAAGACAGGGCATGAATGCTGATTTCTGCACCATGCCCTAATTTCTATTAGTGACTCTACTAGTGACACTGCTTCCCACAAATGCAGTGTTTTCAATGCTTTTGGCATCCCACTTCTTAAATATGTCTTAAATCTGTCATGGTTCTTCTTTCCTTTCCACGGGGAAAATGGTATGATAAGTATGATGTACGGAACCACATAACACCATCCAGAAAGGAATCGGGATTATGGCATCGGCACAGTTAAAGACCTATACGGAAGAGGATTATTATAGTCTGTCGGAGGATGTGCGGGAGCGCAGACAACGACAAAACCATAGTCGAACCGGACATAAGCGTAATCTGCGATCCGAATAAGCTGACTGACCGGGGATGTACGGGAGCGCCCGACTGGATCATAGAAATCATTTCCCCCGGCACCGCCAGCTATGACCATATCCGCAAGTTGAATCTCTATGCAGATGCCGGGGTAAGGGAGTATTGGATTGTAGACCCTATGGAGAAATCTGTTTATGTATATTTTCTGGAACAGGAAAGGTTCAGAGTCGTATCCTATACTTTCCAGGACAGCATAAATGTCAACATCTATGAGGATTTGTGGATCGATTTTAAAGAATTTGAGGAATGAAGCAGCGGCGATTCAGAATATCCGTATAGCAAATATACTGCACACCGGTTATACTGCATAACGCTGAATACTGCCTAATGTAATCATGCGATTGAACCAGTCAGCGTTATGCAGTCTGGTTTCACGGCAAGTGAAATCGTTAGGCAGTATAAATCTGCAGTGCAGCCCGACTGCAGACCGCCAGCCAAGCACTTTCCCGGAGACACTACTGTAAATCCTGACGGTCTGCAGTATAGCAGCTTCCCTGCGGTCATATACCGCTCTGCCGGATGACCACCGTCACCCGCAGGCCCTTCTCTCCGTTCTCCACCAGCAGCTCCCCTCCCATCTCCCTCAGGAAATAATCGGAGATATACAGGCCCAGGCCTGCGCCCTCCTTGTTCCCGGCATTGCTCCCGCGCCTGAATTTCTCCTTCAGGAGGGGCAGCTCCTCCTCGTCCACGCCTCCGCCGCAGTCTTCGATGCAGACGGCGAGGCACTGGCCCTCCCGCCGCATGGTCACATTGATTTTCCCGCCCCAAGGGGAACCCTGTGCGGACTGTCCTTGGAATCCCCCTTCTCCCTGACATGCGTTCCTTCCATATTTATAGGCATTGGCGAAGATATTGTCGAACACCTGCTGGAGGCGGAGCCTGTCCCCATGCAGCAGGCACTCGGGAATGGGCGGTATCTGTGCCCAGCCGAAATAATCCGCGCTCTTAAGCATCGCCGCCAGTTCCCCGCTCTCCATGTCCACAGGTTTCACTGCAAGCCGCTCCAGCTCCTCCAGAGCTGCCGTGAAGAGATTGTTCACCAGCGCGTCTATCTGGTCTGCCTTGCGGATGATCTGGCCGTAATTCTCTCTGATTCTGCCGCTCTGCGCCAGGGCCGCCCCTACCTCGGAGGCCGCCTTGATGCTGGCCACCGGCGTCCTGATGTCGTGGGAGAGCTTGGCCACCAGCTCCTTTTTCTCGGCATTGGCTTTTGCCTCGGCCAGTCTGGCCTTTTTCAGCTCCTCCCGCATGATGTCGAAGCTCTCCGTAAAGGCCCCGAACAGGTTCCCCCTGTCCATCTCCAGAGGGATGTCCAGATTGCCCCCAGCCACCCTGCGGGCGAAATCCTTCAGCTGCCGGAAAGGCCTGATCACAGCTCGGTCCAGATACATCCCATATGCTATGCAGATGCCCCACTGCGCCAGCATCACTGCCAGGACAGCCAGAAGCATGGTGCGTTTTCCGGATTCCAGGATTTCGGCGCTGTCATTGAATACAATGAGTTTTCCCACCACGAGGCCTGCGTTTTCTATGTCCAGAATCGTGTCCCTGTGGGCGACTGCCCTGTTGACGCTTTCGCTTAAGTCCGTATCTGTCCGGAACAGAACTTCTCCTGTCCCGTTCAGCACCACATAGTTAAGCTCTGTCCGTCTCTCATGGCTCTCCAATCTGCCCCATCCGGACTCCACGGACTGCAGCACCTCGTTCACCGCCACCGCGTCCTGGGCGCTGTCCGCGTCCCACAGCGCGAAGCATAGGAGCAGAACCGCCTCCACTGCGAGGGCAGTTATCTGAGCGATTATAAAATAACGTTTTTTCATTTCCCTTCTTCCTGAGATGCTCCATGTGGCGGCAGCGCCATCTTATACTGCTTAACGATTTCACTTGCCGTGAAACCAGACTGCATAACGCTGACTGGTTCAATCGCTTGATTGCATTAGGCAGTATTCAGCGTTATGCAGTATAACAGCGCCGATCCATGCGTCACCCCTTCTGTGACGATCCGCAGAACCGATACCCCTCCCCCCAGACCGTGAGTATGTGCTCCGGATTCCCGGGGTCTGGCTCAATGGCCTCCCGCAGCTTCCTGATATGGACGTTGAGCGTGCCGTCTCCAGTGAACTTATCCTCCCAGACTTTCTCGAACAGCTCCTGCTTCGCCACCACCCTGTCCTCATTCTGCACCAGATAGGACAGCAGCCGAAACTCCAGGGCGGTGAGCTTCACAGGCTTTCCCTCCACCAGCAGCTTCCTGGCCCCAAAATCGATTTCCAGCCTGCCGCAGCGGTATCCCCGCTTTTCCCGGTCGGAGGATTCCTCCTGTCTGCCGTAGCGCTTCAGCACCGCCTGCACCTTGGCCAGCAGCACGCCCAGGGAGTAGGGCTTCTGGATATAGTCGTCCCCGCCGATATGCAGCGCCATGATTTTGTCGTCATCGCTGCTGCGGGCGGAGATGAAGAGGATCGGAATCTCCGTCCTCTCCCGCAGCTCCCTGCACAGGGCGAAGCCGCTGCCGTCCTTCAGGTTGATGTCCAGCAGCAGAAGCTTTGCTGTATCGGTCTCAAAAAATCTGCGGCAGTCCCCTGCGCTGTACGCCACTGCGGTGCTGACGCCGAAAAGGTTGAAATACTCCGCGGTGCTGTCCGCAAGCAGCTTCTCATCGTCTATAATCAGGCAGTCATATCCCATCATGTCCCTCCCCGTCCCTTATTTTCTCCTGCCGGGCGCCATTCCGTCTGCCGTCCAAAATGTCTCCGGACGCCGTCACAGGGCCAGGCAATGCCGCACCAGCTCCCCGATCGCTTCAGCCATCCGGAAGAACCCCGCATCGTTGGGGTGGCATCCGTCCACCGTACAGTCATACCGCCTGTTTCCCGCAAAAAGGTGGAAGCCGTCCAGGAAATATACCCTCTCGTCCCCGCCCCTCAAAGCCTCGATATAGGTCCGGTACACCACATCCCTGCGCCTGACGTCACCGCTGTCCTCCGGCCGGATATCCGGCTTCGACACGAAGACGATGGGGGTCTGCGGATTCGACTCCCGATAGCGCCTGTACAGGGCGGCATGCGTGCCCTCCAGATGCTCCGCATCCGGCGCGTTGTGGTCGTAATCGCAGACGAACACGCTGGCCGGAAGCCCCGCCAGATAGTCCGCCATCTCGGCCTCCCCCTTTGCGCCGCCGGAGAAGCCCAGGCAGAGGTAGTCCACATTGTACGCCCTGGCGATCGCCGCCGGATAATGATTGCCGGGCCTGCTGGCGCAGCCTCCCTGGGTGATCGAGGAGCCATAGTACAGCACAGGCTCCACCGGGCAATATCTCCTCCCTTGCCCCACTTCGGCATGTTCGTCCAGCCCGATATACAATTCCGATATACCGCTGTACAGCGGGAGATGTATCGTAATTTCGTTCATCCCCCTGTTCCGGACATATACCACGGATTCATAGTCCTCCGGGGAGTCAATGGGCGGTACAAAGGTTCCCTGAAAGATATCCCCGGTGCCGTCATAGACATATAAATCCAGCCCGTGGGAGCCGGTCAGGGGCATATGAGGCATAAAACACTGGCCCGTAAGCTTTGCCTTCACCGCCACATAGGGGGAGTCCGTCCGGAAGCGGATGCGCCCTCCCGCCGTATGGCTGCTCAGGCCCGCGACGCCCTCGCTCACGCGCTCCGCCACTTCCGCGGGCATGCGCCTGTACTGCCCTGTCTCCTTCGGCTGGTACAGCCCATAGATTTCAAAGGGCTCCTCCAGCGCGCTTTGGTATTTCAGCCCACTGATTTCCAGCTTTGACTGCACTGCCAGATTCCTGTCGATCTCTCCTATCTTCATATCCGTACCTCCTGCCCCGTCCCTGTGGTTTTTGATACTTTATCATACAACAATGTGGCCGCCAATACAAGAAAAATAAATTTACTATTGCACCGCGCATTCCATTATGCTATAATTTAATCAATCTTCACACCTTTTTGCTATTATCAAGGAGGCCTATATGATGTCCTGTTTTGCGGATGAATTAAAGAACTTAAGGATGGAGCGAGGCCTGACCCAGACGGCACTTGCAAGGGAGCTTCAGGTAACCCAGAACGCTGTTTTCAACTGGGAAAACGGAAAGCGTGAGCCGAGCATGGAAATGATCCGCAAAATAGACGATTACTTCCAGGTATCGGCAGCATATCTTTTCGCGGAAAATGAAATATATCGAACCGCGCTCCGGTTCCTGGATGAATTCTCAACGGGAAAAGCTCCCACAACAGACGGTTCGTCGTGGGAGGACAGGGGCGGTTCCAAGGGAACTGTTCCGAAAGCCGCCAAAGAGCCCCAATGTGATTTCATGATAAAAGATGAAGCCGGAAACCCTCTCATAATCATTGAATGCACGGAAACGGACAAGTCCCATGA
This sequence comes from uncultured Lachnospiraceae bacterium, assembly GCA_947003375.1. GTDB lineage: Bacteria > Bacillota > Clostridia > Lachnospirales > Lachnospiraceae > Acetatifactor. The sequence goes on along the minus strand of CAMQOJ010000119.1, from coordinate 2,433 downwards.
ACGTCTGATCGCACACATCAGAAAGTATATTGAGTGGTGCCAAAAAACGTACGAGCCACTGAATGAGGACGGACGCTGCAAAGTGGCTGAATACGCTGAGCTTCTTTCCGGAGCAGCAAAATTCCAGAGAAAACTGGAGGAGCCGGCCTGAGGGATATGCTGTAATGTGCTTCTCCGGGCAGCCGGGGGACGTGCTCTCACCCATTCCGAGATCCTGATGGAAAGAGGTGAGCATTATGAGTACATACGAGGAATTCATGGTGATTTTGACTGTGGCGCTGCTGATTGTGGCAATTCTGAGTCTGACGCATAAGAAATAGCCGTCCTGCTCACTGCCAATGACCGAACGGCTATCTCTTTATGCCTGATGTAGTTATTCGCCGGGACGGGTGACTCGCACTCACCTTCCGGCTGTCCTGATAAGTACATTATACCCATTTTTCATCCTGAAATCAAGATAAACAGCAAAATTTTTATCAATTATCTATCAAAAATTATCAAAGGAGGCCACCCAATGTATAAAGGAAGACCCATCATAGCGCTGATGCCGCTGTATGACGAGAAAAAGGACAGCTACTGGATGCTGCCCGGCTACATGAAAGCCCTGGAGGAGCAGGGGGCAATCCCTCTCATGCCCCCGCTGAATGCCGACCGGACGCAGCTGGACTTCTTTCTGGAGGAATGCGACGGCTTCGTCCTCACCGGCGGCCACGACATTTCGCCCCGGCTCTACAGCCAGGAACCCTCCGCCCGCTGCGGCCTCACGCTGCCTCTCCGGGACGACATGGATGCCTATGTGCTGAAAGGCGCGGTGCAGCGTGACAAAGCGGTGCTGGGGATATGCCGCGGGCACCAGCTGATGAACGCGGTGTACGGCGGGACGCTGTATCAGGATATCCCCGCGGAGTGTCCCTCGGAGATAGACCACCGTATGCAGCCTCCCTATGACGGCTGTGCCCATATGGTGCGCCTGGAGGCGGGATCCCCCCTGGCCCGGCTGCTGGAATCCGAGGAGCTGGCCGTGAACAGCTGCCACCATCAGGCCATCCGGGAGCTGGCCGCTCCTTTCCGCGCCATGGCCGCTGCGCCGGACGGGCTGATTGAAGCCATTTATATGCCGGAGAAGCGCTTCGTCTGGGGCGTCCAGTGGCATCCGGAATTCTCCTACCAGGTAAACCAGGGGAGCCGGAAGATTTTTGCGGCATTCCTGGAATCCGCCAGGACTGCTTGACGCAAATCAAAGCCATGGACTCTCGGAATCTTTGGAGACGGAATCCGGCATGGGAGTCGGACAACGCCTGGAAAAGCGGGGGAATCGGCTCAGAGGAGCTCCGGAAAGCCGCATGATATGCGGCCTGGAGATTCCGAGAGTATATAGCCATCGAAAGGAGGGCATGAGGATGAAGGAAGAGAAGAAATGTTCGGCGCAGGAAAACCCTGTCCCGGAGACGGCAGTGAGCGAAACAGCGCAGGGAGATAGCGGAAAACGGCCGTCAGAGGAAGGGCACGCCCCGGCGGCCTGCTGCGGCTATGCCTGCCAGGAATCCCGGCCCGGCGTACAGGAGAGCGCCGCCGCGTATGAGGTGAGGCCGGAGAAGCGCCAGGGCGAATATACCATCGAGGATTATCATGCCTGGCCGGAGGAGGAACGGATAGAGTTAATTGACGGCGTAATCTATGCCATGGAAGCCCCCGGCTTTGTACACCAGAGGCTTGCGGGCAGAATGTTTTTTGCCATCCAATCTTTTTTTGATAAAAAAGGCGGCGAATGCATCCCCCTGATCTCCCCCATAAACGTCCGCCTGGATTGCGACGACAAGACCATGGTACAGCCAGACCTGATCATCCTGTGCGACAGAGATAAAATCAAGCGCTGGGGCATCATGGGCGCGCCGGACTTCATCCTGGAAATCCTCTCCCCCTCCACGCGGAGAAAGGACTGCATCAAGAAGCTGCAGAAATACAGCGATGCCGGCGTCAAAGAATACTGGATCATCGACCCCGGGAAACGGCTGCTGCTCACATACGATTTTACCCGGGACTACCTGCCCTGCATCTATCCCCTGACAGGCACAGCCGGGCTCGCCCTTTATGACTATGAGCTCCAGATCGACCTTGACGAAATCGCCGGGCTGATACAGGACTGGCCGGACTGACCTCCGTGGAGGAATCCGGCCTTTTCCGCCGTCGGCGCAGGAATCCCATGACGCTGCGCAATGCCCCTGTCAGCGATGCCCAGCCCCGTCAATAATGGTATTTCTTCCGCTTCCCGACCAGGAACGCCACCGTCACCAGGGCCGCCACCAGCTCCGCCGCCACGATGGAGAACCAGATGCCGTCCAGCCCCCATATCAGGGGGAATATCAGCACTGCCGCCACCTGGAACACCAGCGTCCGCAGGAAAGAGATCAGCGCCGACACCAGGCCGTTCCC
>CAMQOJ010000118.1 GCA_947003375.1 uncultured Lachnospiraceae bacterium | reverse complement strand
GCAGGTACACCGCCCCCGCCACCAGCATCCCCACGGCCCCTGCCTCCTTCTTGCCGAATTTCAGCACGATGGCGGAGATGAAGGGGGCCAGCAGCAGCGTGCCGCCGATTCCCACCACATTGGCCACGGACAGCGCTTTCGCATTCCGGAAATAGTCCAGGAACAGGTAATTGTTCATGGCCTGCCCCAGCAGCGTGGCCAGCAGCAGCACCAAAGCGGCGCACACCAGCGCCAGCAGGGGCCTGTTGCGCCCAAGGCCTTTCAGCATGTCCAGGAAGCCCTCCCCGGCGCCTTCCTTTTTCTCAAAGACCACCCGCTCCCGGCACAGCGTGTAGCAGAGCACATAGCAGACGATGGCCAGCACGCCGAACACGATTGCGGTCAGCGTAAAGCGCACGGGCAGCACGATCTGATTCCCCGCCTCGTCCGTCCTGTATACGATCAGCGGCACAAGCACCCCGATGGCCAGCCCCGCCAGACCTGCGCCGATGCTGCGGAAGGTGGAGAGGGCGGCCCTGTCCTTCACGTCCGGGCTGATCACGGAGGCCATGGAGCCATAGGGGATGTTGATGGCCGTGTAGCAGAAGCTGCTCCACAGCAGATATGTGAAGGTCACATAGACCAGCTTCGCCCCATAGGGCCAGTCCCTCACGAAATACAGGTACATGGCAGTGCTGGCCAGGGCCACGGGAACGCACATGCGCCTGATCCACGACCGGAACCTGCCGTCTCTTGCCGGCCGCATATGGTCTACGATACGCCCCATGGTCACATCCGTAAAAGCGTCTACGAACCTGGCCCCCAGAAACAGCAGCCCCACGGCGAAGCCGCTCAGCCCCAGCACCTTGGTATAGAATACCATCAGGTAGCTGCTGGCGAATATGAAGCTGAAATCATTGCCGAAATCCCCGAACATGTACCCTATCTTGTCCCGGATTCCGAAAGGGCGCCCGCCGCTCCTGTCTTCCTTCACATTTCCGTTCCCATCCACTGTCTTTGCCATGTGAACCTCCACCTCTGCATAGTCATCTGTGTCTTATGTCGCGCAATGGAGTTATTGTCCCACATCGGGGAAAATTTATTCAAAACTTTACTTTTACCCGGAAATGTATTATACTGTAGACCGCCAGGATTTACAGTGGCGTCTTCGGGAAAGTACCTGGCTGGCGGTCTACAGTCGGGTTGCACTGCAAATTTAATCGGTGTGCAGTATTATACTGTAGACCGCCAGGATTTACAGTGGCGTCTTCGGGAAAGTACTTGGCTGGCGGTCTGCAGTCGGGTCGCACTGCAAATTTAACCGGTGTGCAGTATATATTTGAGACAGTCGATATCAGGGTTTTATTTCGAAAAGAAAATGGAGGGAAGCGCTTCACATGGCCATACTTACCGTATTTTTCCAGATGCTTTCACTGCTGATCATGATTGGGGCCGGATGGTTCATGGCCAGGAAGGGGATGATGGACGAGCACACCAACACCCAGATGTCCAAAATGATCGTGAACGTGTTCAATCCCATGTTGATGATCTCCAGCGCGGCCAGCTCCGTGGGGCTGATTCCCTTGAGCACGATCGTTTTGGTGGGGCTGATCGCCATCGGCATGTTCGCCATCCTGATCGCGGCGGGCATGATCCTGTCCCCTCTGTTCGAGAGGCAGCCCGACCAGAAAAAGATTTTCCAGATGATGTTCGTCTTCTCTAACCTGGGGTTCATCGGCATACCGGTGGTGGGCAGCATACTGGGGACCCAGTACGTGGTCTATGTCACCGAGTTCCTGCTTCTGTACACCATCGTGTTCTATACCTACGGGGTGGCGCTGATGGACGGGAAGTTCTCCCTGTCCTCCCTGAAAGCCATGGTGAATCCGGGGCTGATATCCGGCCTGGCCGCCGTCCTCATCATCGTGCTGAACATCCCTCTCCCGGGCTTCCTCATGACGGCGGTGACCTATCTGGGGAACGTGACCTCCCCCATGGCGCTGGTTGCCGTGGGCTTCGCCCTGGCCCACACGGACCCGAAGCGCATCTTCTGCCAGCCGAAGCTCTATGTCTTCTCCGCGGTGAAGCTCCTGGCGCTGCCCCTTCTGATGCTGCCCCTGGTGAGGCTGGCCACGGACGATGCTGCCCTGCTCTCCGTGTGCATGGTCATGTTCGGCATGCCCATCGGCAACATGCCCCTGATTCTGGGGAACCAGAAGGGCATTGATGGCAGCACCTGCAGCGCTGCCATCATCCTGACTACGATTCTATGCGTGTTCACCATCCCCGTATTGCTTGCACTGGTCGGATGACAGGCCGGGGTGGGTGCGGCCCCGGCATACTGCCTGCTTCCCGCGCGGCCCCCGGCATACTGCCCGCTTCCCGCGCGGCCCCGGCCTGCTCCTCAGACCGCGGAATCCCAGGAACGGCGCCCCGGCGTTTCAAGATTCCCCGGGCCCTCAGCCCTCCGCCATCTTCTGCCGGATCCAGGACAGGATGATGTCTATCCCCGCGGGCCCTCCGTCCACGTTCCGGAAGCCGTTGACGATGATGTCCGCGTTCCACTTGGAGGACTCCACATACTGCCGCTGCCTGGGCTGGACGGCCTGGACATATCTGTCCATGATGTCGTCCAGGTCGTAGCCGTAGTTCAGGTTCCGGGAGATGCGCCGCCTCAGCCTCTCGTCCTGGTCGCAGTCCACGAACACCTTCAGGTCAAGCAATGGCGCCATGGCCTGGTCCCAGAGAATGAACATCCCCTCTATCAGGACTATGTCCACATCTTCCGCCTCCCTGACAGCCGCCACGTCCGCGTGTAGCCTGTCCAGGTCCATCGTATTCGGATGGTTGTCGTCCCGGTAGGTCCTGCCGTCCAGGATGCCTACGATTTCCGGGCGCTCCGAGGGCTCTCTGAAATACTTGTCCATATGGAAAACCTTGACCCTGTAGCCGTCCAGCCGCTCCTCCAGCCTGTCGCTCAGGGTGGACTTGCCGCTGGCACTGCAGCCCCCTATCCCTACTATGTATGCCTGCTTCATATCCTGTACCCCCTTGTTCGGAAAGCCTTTCTCCTATTTCTTACTCTACCCTACCACAGCCAAAAGAATTCTACAATAAGATTTTACTGTGAGAACTATCATTTAAAGCTATAGTGGTAATTGCCCTTCACTGCCATTTCAATCGATGCAACTCCCCCTGCTCCTGCATGCCCCCGAAGCCGTTCTGCCGCAGCGCCTCGTACAGTACGATGGCCACAGAGTTGGACAGGTTCAGGGAGCGGATGGCGGGAAGCATGGGGATGCGGATACAGCTATCCTCGCGCTCCACCAGAATCTCCTCCGGAATGCCCGCGCTCTCTTTGCCGAACATGATGTAGTCATCCGGTCCGTAGGACACCTCCGTGTAAGCGTGCCTGGCCTTGGTGGTGGCCATCCAGATCTTCGCGCCGGGATGAAGCTCGGTGAATGTTTCGAAATTCATGTACCTGTGGACCTCCAACTGATGCCAGTAGTCCATTCCGGCCCGGCGGATAGACTTTTCGTCCAGCCGGAAGCCCAGCGGCTCTATCAAATGCAGGGGCGTGCCTGTAGCCACACAGGTACGCCCTATATTTCCCGTATTCCCCGGTATCTCCGGCTGATGCAGTACGATATGCATCTGTCCATTCCCTCCTGTGTCAATCTATGCCTACCGGCCAGTACCCCAGTGCATGAATCCTTGAGCGATCAGCCCTGGCCGCCCACTCGATTACAGCTCTGTCGTCATCAGGCGATGCCTTGTGCCCGTCTCCTTCCTCCGCCTTGTCCGGCGCGGACGTCAGGCACCGATACCCGGGAATTCATGCACTGATGTACCAGGCATCCGCCAGGCGGCATGCAGGCCGGTGGGGCAGAGCCCGCGAGCCGTAAGCCTCCGGCCTCCGCCGCAGCATCGAATCAAAAAATCCAGGCGGACGCGCTCAGGGGCATACGTCAAAGCCGCCTAAAAGCGCCGCGGCCTGCTCCGATGTGGCCTCCGCATATGTGATGGTGATGATCAGCGCCCTGTCGCCCGATACCCGGAAATAGTAGTCCTGAAAGTATTCGCCGCCGCTGTCCACCCTGGTGTTCACCACCGCAAAGGTCTCCCCCGCGATCTCCGCGGTGCCGCTGTCTTCCAGTATCTCATAGACCGGATCCTGCATCATCCTCAGGTGCAGCAGCGCGGCCTTTTTGTAGTCCTCCGTGTCCATGCCCCTCACCATGAGCTTCTCTACGGTCACAGCCACATTGGCGTCCCCCTCGGCATTCGTGCCCAGCATTTCATACAGGGACGTCATTTCCAGGTATTCCCGCTGCTTCTCGCTGTAGTTCTCGGAGATGATGTCCTCTCCGATCCCCATCAGGGCCTCCATCCCCTCGTCGCTGAGCATGAAGACGCCCTCCGGGGCCGTGAAGCACAGGTTCCAGTATTCGCTCTCCCATCCGTTGTCCGTGGTGACGCCCTTCACATAGGAGCTGTCCGCCTCGCCGCTTTCGTCATCTCCGCTCTCCACGGCGCTTCCCGTCTGACGACCCTCTTCGGAGTCCTCCTCGCTTTCCCCGCCATGGACGACCAACACCTGCTTATCGTTATCCCGTTTCTCTTTCAACTTTGTTGCGCCTTCTTCCGGCCGGCTCTCTGTCTCCGGAGAAGGGCTCTCCGCAGCGCTGTCCCTGTTCCCGCTTCGGGCAATCTGTTCCAGGATTTCCATGGGCATCGGGACGGTGCAGCCGGACAAAAGCAACGCAATGGCAATCACCGCAATGCCGATCCTCTTCTTCATAGCCGCTCCTCCTTATCTGTCTCCGCGCTCCCCGCGCAGCTTCTCCAGGAAATGTCCGAGCCTCTCCATGGCAGTCCGCAGGTTCTCCAGGGATGCGGCGTAGGAGATGCGCAGATACCCCTCCCCGCAGTCGCCGAAGGCAGTCCCCGGCACCACGGCCACGCCCTCCTCCTTCAGGAACCGCATGGCGAAGTCGTCGCTGCTCATGCCGAACTCCCTGATGCAGGGGAAGATGTAGAAGGCCCCATAGGGCTCGAAACAGGGCAGCCCCATCTCCCGGAAGGCATGCACCAGGAAGCGCCGTCTCTGGTTGTAGGCCGTGCACATCTCGGCCACGTCTCTGTCGCCGTTCCTCAGGGCCTCCACAGCCGCGTACTGGCTGGTGGTGGGCGCGCACATGATGGCGTACTGGTGGATTTTGGTCATCTGCTCTATGATGGCCTGCGGCCCGCAGGCGTAGCCCAGCCGCCAGCCGGTCATGGCGAAGGCCTTGGAGAAGCCGTTGATCAGTATGGTGCGCTCCTTCATGCCCGGCAGTTGGGCGATGGAGACATGCTTCTCCTTGTAGGAAAGCTCCGCGTAGATCTCATCGGACATGACATAGATGTCATGTTTCAGGATGACCTCCGCGATGGCCTCCAGATCCTTCCTCTCCATGATAGCCCCGGTGGGATTGTTGGGGAAGGGCAGCACCAGAATCTTGGTCCTGTCGGTGATGGCCTCCTCCAGCTCCGCGGCGGTGAGCCTGAACTCGTTCTCCTCCTTCAGGTCGATGATCACGGGCTTTGCTCCGGCCATCACGGCACAGGGCTCGTAGGACACGAAGCTGGGCTGCGGGATCAGCACCTCGTCCCCGGGATTGATCATGGCCCGGAAGCCGATGTCGATGGCTTCGGATCCGCCCACGGTAATCAGGATCTCCTCCATGGGATGCTCATAGCGGATTCCCTGCTTCCTGTACAGATATTCCGCAATCTCCTCCCGCAGCTCCTTCAGGCCTGCGTTGGAGGTATAGAAAGTCTTCCCCTTCTCCAGGGAATAGATGCCCTCGTCCCGGATGTGCCAGGGAGTGTCGAAGTCGGGCTCGCCTACCCCCAGGGAAATGGTATCCTTCATCTCCTGGGCGATGTCGAAGAATTTCCGGATGCCCGACGGCTTGATTTCTACGATTCTGTCTGCTAACGGATTTCTCATGGGGTGATCATCTGCCTTTCGTCTTCTTTTTTCCTGGAAAGCACCGTGCCGTGGTCCTTGTATTTCTTCAGGATGAAATGCGTGGCCGTGCTGATGACGGACTCCAGGGCGGAGAGCTTTTCCGACACGAAGGAGGACACCTCCCGCAGGGTCTTCCCCTCCAGGATAATCATCAGGTCGTAGCCCCCGGACATCAGGTACACGCTCTGGACTTCCGGGTACTGGTAGATGCGCTCCGCGATGCTGTCGAAGCCCTGTCCTCTCTGGGGCGTCACCCGCACCTCGATCAGCGCGGACACCTTCTCCCGGGAAGTCTTCTCCCAGTCGATCATGGTGTGGTATCCGCAGATGATGCCCTCCTGTTCCAGGGCGGACAGCTCGCTTACCACTTCCGCCTCCCCGGCCCCCAGGAGCACTGCCAGCTCCCCTAAGTCGATCCGGCTGTTCTTCTCAATCAATGCCAACAATTCTTCTCTCATTTCCTGTCCCTCTCTTTTCCAATTTTTCACCCGGGTTCCGGCATCTGATATACGGCGTCCCTCTGGGGTCTGTCCAGGTAGCGGATTTCCTCCCCGCATCTCAGTATCCGGCTTCTGCCCCCGGTCAGCTTCCCAATCACTGTGGCCGGGATATGGGCCGCCTCCAGCGCCGCCGCAAGCCCATGCCCGTCCCGGGCCGTCATGACCAGGCACCCGCCGCAGAGCAGCTCGTAGGGGTTCGCCCCGCAGCACTCGCATACCTCCACGGTCTCCTGGCGCAGGGGGATACCGCGCAGATCCGCCTCCAGCCCCAGGCCAGCGCCCTCCGCCAGCTCCCAGAGGGCTCCCAGTATGCCACCCTCCGAGGCATCGTGCATGGCGCAGACGCCGTGCTCCCTAGCCATCCGGGCCTCCGGCAGCACGGACAGATACCGCCCGAAGCCCGCCGCTTCCTCCACCAGCCAGGCGGGATAGCGCGCCAGCAGCTTCTCCCGGAAGCGCCGCGCCAGCAGGGCGGTGCCCTGGAGGCCGATCCATTTGCTCAGGACGATGTCCTGTCCCGGGGCAGCGGCTCCCGGCCCGTGGCCCTCTCCCCGGGCTGCCGCGCCGTATCCCGTCACCACCGCCAGCGGCCCGGCTGCCGCCGCTGTCACCCTTGTCTGCCCGCCGACTATTTCCATATGTAATTCCGCGCATTTCTCCTGCGCCTGAACCATGAGCTCCCGGACCTGGGGCTCCTCCACGGTCTCCGGCAGGAGCAATGCCACCGTCGCTGCCACCGGCTCCGCGCCGCCTGCCGCCAGGTTGTTGGCGCATTTCACAATCAAATCTGCCATGGACATGGCTGCTTCTTCGTACCAGGGCTCGCGGGGCTCTCCGCCGGGCTGCTTCTCTCCCTGAAGCGCGTCTCCCGCCCGCCTTCCGGCCCGGGAAGCGGCAGATGTCCGGTCCAGGGCCACCACAGCCTCCTGCACGCAGACAGCCGCGGCAGCCTCCGGCCGGAATGAGAAGATGGCGCAGTCTTCTCCAAATCCTGCGCCATTCAACACTTCCTCTCTATTTCTCCGGATCTGTCCGAAGACAGAACGCTTCATGGCATTTACCGGCAGTTTTCCTGTCTTCATCCCAATGCTCCGCGCCGTCTCATGTCCGCCCGGATCGGGGCCCGGGAAGCTCATTGCGCCCCTTCCGCGGCTGGATCCGCTGGTGGAGGCGGCACGAGAATCGCCAGCACATTTCCCACATGCTCTATGCTTCCCGTGCCGATGGCCGCCATGATTTCCTCATAAGCATAAGGATCCTCTGTAGCCACCCCCACCACGGCGCCCCTGGGCACCATACGATAGCTGCTGCTGTTTATCTTCTCCCGGCTGGTCTCCTGCCCGTTCTCCGTGACAATCTTCCACAGTTCCGCCCGGTATCCCACATGGAGATTATTGTCCACCGCGATATAGCCCAGGGGCAGCGCGGGGTCTGCGGTGATCAGATCCGCGGGAGGGTTGATGACCTCCAGCACCTGGCTCTCATAGCGGACTTCCCGGCCGGGATCCCTGTACTCCTCCCCATAGATGGTGAAGGTCAACTGTTTACCCTCGGTGCGCCCCTCAATGTAGATCGGGCAGTCCAGATTGTTCTTGAACCGGAAATCCTTGTCCGCGCTCTCCGCAATGGCCGCGTCCGCGGAAGGGTCCACATAGGTCACGATCATGGAGTGGTTCGACCGCTCGGTGACCTCCAGCTCCGACAGCAGGACGGTATTGTACAGCGTGGTGGATACCTGGCAGATGCCGCCTCCCATGCTGTCCACCACCTGGTTGTTCATGAAGGATCCCGCCATATAGTATCCGTTCTCCGCGGTGAAGGGCGTCACGCAGTCCAGCATGGAGAACTCGTCCCCGGGATACAGAACCGTGCCATTGATCAGGTTGCAGCCGTTGGAGATGTTCTCGCTCCGGTTGAAGTTGGAGGAGCCGTAGGAGGTAGTGAACGTGCCCAGCACGTCCTTCACCCTGGCAAGCTCCTCGGCGCTGCCCCTGGGCTGGGTCACCTCCACCACCAGAGGGATGCTGCAGGGCTGGCAGTCCCATCCGCCGGACAAAAGCTCATGCACCTTGTCGAAGGAGGCCTCCACATTCAGGGCGTACCCGGTGTCTCCGCCCACCACCCGGAACTGTCCGTCCTCCCGGACCAGAGTGGCGTCCACCGCCTTCTGATCGTACTTGGCGCACTCCTCGATCAGGATGTCCGTAAGCCCCTGGAAATCAAAGGACAGCTCCAGCGGGTAGACCAGGTTCTCCCGCTCCAGGTCCTTGAGTATCTTGTATCGCTCTATCACGTTCCCGTGGATCCCCACCTCCAGGGCCTCGGTGATGACCTCCTGATTGGACCAGGAGATCCCCAGCTCCCCTGCGCTCACGGGCACTTCCCTGTCCTCCGCGTAGAGCAGCGTGATCTCCACCTCCCGCAGGGTCTCCACATAGGCCTCCACGGCCTGCACCGCCTCCTGGGCGGTCATGCCGGAGAGATCCACCTCCCCCACGAAGATTCCCTTCTTGATGGCGTCTCCCTCCTTTGCCGCCGCGGTCATGCCCCACAGCAGCACACTGGCCAGGAGACAGGCCAGAAAGCAGCCTTTCCTTATCCATTTTCCCATAGTCTGCATCCTCTCTGATTCTGTTGTTGAATTAATAGATAAAATATGTTACAGTGGAGGCAACCATCGCTATCACCAGCAAAATGACGATGACCGCGGAGATGCGCTGCGTCCTTTTTTTGTTGTTCATATTGAACATGGCGGCTCCTGTCTGCCCTCCGGATGCCCTGACGTCCCTGCGGCACCTCTGTGGCGAATACTATCGGGAACTGTCTGCAGACAGTCCCTCATGAAAGGATTATATATGCATATCGGTTTTTTGGCAAGTTTTATTACCTTTTCCCTGTTGGTTTCTTATAATATAAAAAAACAGGCCCGCAGGGGCCGTCGCAATGAGAAGAATTTCTGGGCCAGGGAGGCCCAGGCCAATTCCGTCCGGCGCAAGCCGCTGGACGGGCTGAACTATGTCAAGATCCCCCTGGAGCGCTTCCCCACCCATGTGCTGAATGAGAATCCGGAGGTGCTGGAGTGCATCGGCATCATGGAATCCCTCACCCCCCTGAAGATCGTCAATCTCACAGGCTGGACCAACACGGAGCTGAAGCTGGAATACGGCGCCGCCAACATCACGGCCCTGTCGGAGTACGACCAGAACTATACCCTGCTGGCCCGCACCCTGCAGAAGTGGGCGGACGCGCTGCTGGAGGCTGGATATGACGACGAGGCCGTGGTCCTCATGGACTTCGCCGTCACCACCCATACGGACATCAGCCGCACCTACTGTCAGCTTGCGGATTACTGGGCCGCCCGGGGCAGAGGGGACAAAATCCAAGAGATGATGCGCATCGCGGAGGGGCTGCGCTCCGCCAACAAGGGCGCTATCCTGCGCCACCTGAAGCAGAGCCTGGACGGCATTGTGGGCGTATTGTGGTGATGCCGGAAGCTTACTTCGGCGCTGTCCGCCGCTGTCTGCGTCTGCTATGCCTCGCCGTCTTCTATCCGTTGTCCATCGCTGTCTTCTGTCCGCCGTCCATCGCTGTCTTCTGTCCGCTGTCCATCGCTGTCTTCTTGCCGCCGTCCATCGCTGTCTTCTGTCCGCCGTCCATCGCTGTCTTCTGTCCGCTGTCCGCCGTTGTCTTCTTGCCGCCGTCCATCGCTGTCTTCTGTCCGCTGTCCGCCGTTGTCTTCTTGCCGCCGT
>CAMQOJ010000117.1 GCA_947003375.1 uncultured Lachnospiraceae bacterium | reverse complement strand
CAGTCAGCGTTATGCAGTCTGGTTTCATTGCAAGTGAAATCGTTAAGCAGTATAAATCCGGGAAACAGCGGATTTCAGAGAATCATAAACAGTGAATATGTGGACAAAACAGGATTAATTGACTGAATCGCACCATAAACGGGACAGAGAGGATAAAGAAACCATGAAAAACCAGGACAAGACCGAGCTCTTCGAGAAGATGGCAGTACCCGCAGCGGTAAGGCAGCTTATCATACCCACGATTATCAGCTCCCTGATTACCATCGTCTATAACCTGGCGGACACCTATTTTGTGGGCATGCTCAACGATTCTCTGCAGAATGCCGCCGTCACTCTGGTGGCGCCGCTGATGCTGGCCTTCAACGCTGTGAACAACCTGTTCGGAGCGGGCACCAGCAGCATGATGAGCCGTGCGCTGGGGCGGCATGAGCATGACACGGTGAAGCGCTGCTCCGTAATCGGATTTTACTGTACGGTATTTTGTTCTGCCATGTTTTCCCTGCTGAGCATCCTGTTCCGCCCTGGCCTGCTTGCCCTGCTGGGCGCGGAGGAAAGCACCATGGCTGCCACCGGTGCCTATATGCAGTGGACGGTCTGCTGCGGAGCCGTTCCGGCTATTCTGAACGTGGTCATGGCGTACATGGTCCGGTCAGAGGGAGCTACCTTCCATGCCAGTATCGGAACCATCAGCGGATGTGTCCTGAACATGATTCTGGATCCAATCTTCATCCTGCCCTGGGGCCTGGATATGGGAGCCGCGGGAGCCGGGCTTGCCACTTTCCTGGGCAATACGCTGGCCTGCTGCTATTTCTTCGTGCTGCTGTTCGTCCGGCGGGGAAAAACCTATGTGTCCGTATCGCCGAAGATGTTTTCCTTTGATAAAACCATCCTCCTGGGCATATTTGCGGTGGGGATCCCCGCCTGTATCCAGAATCTGCTGAACGTGACCAGCATGACCCTGCTGAACAATTTCGCCGCCTCTTTCGGCTCCGATGTGGTGGCTTCCATGGGGATAGCCCAGAAAATCAACATGGTGCCCCTGAACCTGTTCTTCGGCATGTTCCAGGGAATCCTTCCGCTGGTGGGCTATACCTACGCCAGCAGGAATCACCGGCGCATGAAGGAGACGGTCCTGTACAGCATGAAGCTGGGAATCTGCTGTGTGGCGGTGGTTTCAGTGGGATATCTGGTCTTTGCGGGGGCGCTGGTGGGGATGTTCATGGATAATGAAGTGATTGTGGGTTATGGCAGCCATTTCCTGCGGGGCATGTGCCTGCAGCTACCCTTTATGTGCGTGGACTTTCTGGCAGTAGGGGTGTTCCAGGCCACCGGCATGGGGAACAAGGCGCTGCTATTTGCCGTTCTACGGAAGATTGTATTCGAAATCCCGGCACTCTTTATCCTGAATAAAATATTTCCTCTCTATGGGCTGCCTTACGCTCAGGTCACAGCGGAGGTCCTTCTTGCCGGCATCGCCGGTTTCGTGCTGGTGAGGCTGTTCCGGAAGCTGGAGACGCGGATATGATTCCAACGTCCAGACCCATTTTAAAGTATTCCAAAACAAAAGCTCACACATGCGAAATCGATAGGATTTAGCCTTATTGCCAATCAGCGGCATTTCGATTAGAGGAGCGGCATGTCCATCCGTATCCATTTTCCATGCCTTTTCCATGTATCGCGCAAATTTTCATGGAAATCAGAAGCGTTATGGTGTAATATAGAAAGTAACTAAACTTTACAGGAAAGGAAGAATGACGATATGAGATATTTATTTCAGGGAGATTCCATCACGGACTGTGGGAGAGGGGACTACGGGAACCCCTACGCCACAGGCTGCGGGTATCCGCGCCTGCTGGAGGCGGATTTGATGGCTCAGGATGGAGACTGCGAGGTGATGAACTGCGGCATCGGCGGCAACCGGGTGGTGGATCTGCTGGCCAGGTGGAAGCGGGACTGCCTGAACCTGGAGCCGGATGTGATTACGATTCTGATTGGCGTAAACGATGTGTGGCATGAGTTCGGGAACCATGACGGGATCAGCGTGCCGCTTTTCGAGGAAGTGTACCGGATTCTGCTGCGGGAGACCTTTGCCGCGCTGCCACAGACGCGAGTCATCCTCATGGGTGCTTACGTGATGCCCGGCCCGGCCACTACGCCGGACTGGGAGGTGTTCTCCGGCGAGGTGGCGGCCCGCAGGGAGGTGACGAGAAAGCTGGCGGAGGAGTTCGGACTGATTTACGTGGATCTGCAGCAGGCTTTTGATGAGGCCCAGAAGAAATTCCCGGCGCAGCGCTGGACCGGCGACGGCGTCCATCCCACTGCGGCGGGCCACGAGGTCATTGCCCAGGCCTGGAAAAAGGAGGCGGGAGTCTGAGACAAGCCCGGCAGGCAGCAAGAGAGTGTCCGGGATGAAGGTGTGGCTGGCAGGGGGAAGCGCCTGGAAGCTGGCGGAGGGAATCTGAGGCTGAGACGGTAAACCGGCCGAAAGCGGACGGTATCTGAAAGCAGGAAAGGGATTTGAGGCTGAGACGATTAACTGGCTGGAAGACAGCGGAAGGAAAAGAAATCATAACAGGAGGTATCAGGAGAAGGATGAAGATTCTAAAGGTGACAGACGAGGTATTCAAAAGATACGGCAGAGTGGTAGACAATATAGATTTCACCGATTTGGTGGAGGAATTGAAGAAGACGCCGGTTCCGGCGGATGTGGCCTACGAGCCCTCCGTGGAGGCGCTGGAAGCCCTGCCCGTGATGGAGGAACTGTCCAGAGTGGCCTACGGGGAGATGCCCATCCAGATCGGCTACTGCAACGGCCACAATACCAAGCTCAACGCCCTGGAGTACCACAGGGATTCCGAAATCAACGTGGCGGCAACGGACGCGGTGCTGATGCTGGGGCTGCTGGCGGACGTGGAGGCAGACCATACATACGACACGTCCAAGGTGGAGGCCTTCCTGGTGCCCGCCGGGACAGCGGTGGAGGTATATGCCACCTCCCTGCACTACGCGCCCTGCCATGTAGATGATGCGAGCGGCTTCCAGGTTGCCATCGTGCTGCCCAAAGGGACGAACTATCCCCTGAAAGAAGCCCATAAAAAGGTGGACGAGGCAAAGTCCGGCGCGGGCCTTTCCAACGAGGACGCCATGCTTACCGCCGTGAACAAATGGCTGATCGGCCACGCGGAAGGCGGACTGGACGAGGGGAGCTTCCTGGGACTGAAGGGCAGGAACCTGTGCCTTACGGAAGACTGAAGTGTGCACGGAATGAAGATTTTCTAAGCCCGCAAAGTACGCGGGACTAAGAAAATCTAAATCATTCCGGTAAGAATGCCAAGTGTAGGCATTCTTACGGACTTGCACCAGTTCATTAATTGTTTGTGCCGCCGTAGGCGGCATGACAGGAAGTAGGTTTTCGGCATATCCTGGAAGTGCGGGAAGAAGCAGTGTGCATTGTGTGTATATTGAAGAGACAGACAGGAGGGATTTACATGTTTTATATAGGAATAGATTTAGGAACGTCAGCCGTGAAGCTGCTGCTCATGGACAGCGAGGGGAAAATCGTGAACATCGTCTCCAGGGAATACCCCCTGTATTTCCCCCACCCCGGCTGGTCGGAGCAGAAGCCCCAGGACTGGTATGAACAGACCATCCTGGGAATCGAAGAACTGATTCAGGACGTGGACAAGGAGCAGGTTGCCGGCATCAGCTTCGGCGGCCAGATGCACGGCCTGGTGATCCTGGACGAAGACGATAATGTCATCCGTCCCGCCATCCTCTGGAATGACGGCAGGACAGGGGAGGAGACGGAATACCTGAATAATGTGATCGGCAGGGAGAAGCTGTCGGCGTACACCGCCAATATCGCATTCGCGGGCTTTACCGCCCCCAAGCTCCTCTGGGTGAAGAACCGGGAGCCTGAGAATTTCGCCCGGATCGCCAAAATCATGCTGCCCAAGGACTATATCGCCTATAAGCTCACCGGCGTGCACTGCACGGATGTGTCGGACGCGTCCGGCATGCTGCTGTTCGATGTGAAGAACCGCAGATGGTCGGAAGAAATGTGCGATATCTGCGGCATCCGGGTAGGACAGCTTGCGAAATGCTACGAGAGCTATGAGGCCGTGGGTACCCTGCTGCCCCAGGTGGCGGCACAGCTTGGCCTCAGCCCTTCCGTGAAGGTGGCGGCCGGGGCCGGGGACAACGCGGCGGCGGCGGTGGGAACCGGAACCGTGGGAGACAATATGTGCAACATCTCCCTGGGCACCAGCGGCACCGTCTTCATCTCCTCGAAGCAGTTCGGCGTGGACAGATACAATGCCCTGCACTCCTTTGCCCATGCGGACGGCAGCTACCATCTCATGGGCTGCATGCTCAGCGCGGCTAGCTGCAACAAATGGTGGATGGACGACATCATCGGCACAAAGGATTACGCCGCCCAACAGCAGCCCATCGAGAAGCTGGGAGAGAACCATGTGTTCTTTCTGCCCTATCTCATGGGAGAGCGCTCGCCCCACAATGACCCGGAAGCCAGAGCTGTCTTCATCGGCATGAGCATGGACACCACCAGGGCGGACATGACCCAGGCCGTGCTGGAGGGCGTGGCCTTCGCCCTGCGGGACTCCCTGGAGGTGGCCAAGTCCCTGGGAATCGAGCTGAAGAGCACGAAGATCTGCGGCGGCGGCGCGAAGAGCCCCCTGTGGAAGAAAATCGTGGCCAATGTGCTGAACCTGAGGGTGGAAGTGCCGGAGAGCGAGGAGGGCCCCTCCATGGGCGGCGCCATGCTGGCGGCGGTGGCCTGCGGGGAGTATGCCAGTGTAGAGGAAATCGCCGCCAAGGTGGTGAAAGTGGTGGAGACCGTGGAACCGGAGGCGGAATTGGTGGCGAAATACGAGGAGCGGTATCAGCAGTTCAAGCGAATCTACCCGGCCTGTAAGCCCCTGTTCCGGTAGGCGAATATAAGGAGTAAGAGCCGGAGGAAACTGACTTCACAGAGTCAGGGAGGCGGAAGCACGGGACGGCAGCAGACAGGAAAGGAGCGGAAGGGATGGCGAAAGCGTTCAATGTGACAGGAGCATGTATTCCGGAAGAACACTATATGGTCAGGCTCGACGAGAGGCTGCGGGAAATCAGGGAGCTGGTGGACGCAGGGAAGTATTTTTCTGTCAACAGGGCAAGACAATATGGGAAGACCACTGTCCTGATGGCCCTAGAGCGCTATCTGCAGAACGTGTATCGCGTGGTCCTGCTTGATTTCCAGACCTTTGACGCGGAAAAATTCCGCAGTGGCAGCGCCTTTGCAGCGGCTTTCGCAAAGTCCTTTCTGCGCGCTCTGAGGAGGGATAAGGAAGAAGGGAGCCAGGCGTTCCAGGCAGCCTTGTCCCGGCTGCAGGAATGCGCCCAGGGAGGAAGGGGCGAGTTCGCATTGATGGAGCTGTTCGAGGAGCTGAGCGATATCTGCGCTGCCGCTGACCGGCCCATAGTGCTGATGATTGACGAGGTGGACAGCGCGGCGGACAACCAGGTGTTCATGGATTTCCTTGCACAGCTGCGGGCGTACTATATCCGGCGTTCGCTGCAGCCCACTTTCCGCTCGGTGATTTTGGCCGGGGTGTGCGATGTAAAGAATCTGAGGAGGAAGCTTCGGCCCGAGGAGGAGCATAAGGTAAATAGTCCCTGGAATATAGCAACGGATTTCAAGATTGACATGAGCTTTTCACCCGGGGATATTGCGGGGATGCTGGAGGAGTATGATTCTGATTACGGAATCGGTATGGATATCGGGAGGATGGCCAATCTGATTCATGCGTATACTTCAGGATATCCGTTTCTCGTATCCCGGCTGTGTAAGCTGATGGATGAGGAAATCGGCGGGACGCAGGGCCGTGGCGCGCTGGAAAATAGTGTGAAGAAGAGGGCCTGGACGGAGGATGGATTCCAGAAGGCGGTGAGGGTGATTCTGTCGGAAAAAAACACGCTCTTTGAATCTCTGACAGGCAAGCTGACGGGATACCCCACCCTGAATGGGATGCTGCGCGCGCTGCTCTTCACCGGAAGAAGCATCGTATATAATGCGGACGACCCGGCGATGGATGCGGCTACCATGTTTGGATTCATCCGAAACCAATGCGGCGTGGCAGTCATCGCCAACCGTATCTTTGAGACGCGGCTTTATAATTATTACCTCTCCCTGGCCGAGATGCAGGGCCTGGAAATCTACAAGGCTTCTCTGCAGGACAGGAACCGGTTCATCGTGGACGGCCATTTGGACATGAGACTGGTTCTGGAGAGCTTCGCGATACATTTCAATGATTTATACGGCGACAGGGGAGAGGCCTTTATTTCCTGCTCTATCTGAGGCCGATAATCAATGGGACGGGGAATTACTATGTGGAATCAAGGACGCGGGAGCTGAAGAGGACGGACATCATCGTGGACTATCGCGGGGAACAATATGTGATAGAAATGAAGGTGTGGCGAGGCGAAGAATACAACAGGCGCGGTGAAGAACAGCTTGTGGATTATCTGGATGCCTATCACAAGGATAAGGGCTATATGGTCAGCTTCAATTTCAACAGAAAGAAGCAGATTGGAGTCCGTGAGATCGCGGTTGGCCGAAAGATATTGATAGAGGCCATCGTGTAAGGGCCGTGGGGCTTTATCGGGGAAGGGAGGCGCATCTGTCTATGGGAAGACCTGAGTATATTGCGTAGCACGGGCTATCGCAATTTTATAAAAAAGAGAAGATAAATTTGCTATAGCCGTGCTCTTTTCATGGCAGGAGAGGACTCGCCGGGCGAGGATTCGACTGTGGGAAAATACGCAATAAGGAGGGCGCGATGGGCTATAGGAGAGCAGAAGAGATTCTGCCGGCGGAAATCATAGAAATCATCCAGCGGTACGTGGACGGGGAGAATATCTACATCCCCAAAAAGGCCGGGAACAGAAGGCAGTGGGGCAGCGGCACCCCCATCAGGCAGGAGCTGCTGCGCAGGAACCGGAATATCTACGCGGACTGGCAGCAGGGCGCGGGATGCGCGGAACTGGCGGGCAGATACTTCCTGTCGGAGAAAAGTATCCAGCGTATCGTGAAGGATATGAAATGTGAAATGCAATAAAGGAATACAAGACAATGAGGGAAACGGTATGAAAGAGAGTTTCTATGCAAGTGCATGTATATATGGCATTCATGGCGGAGGGGCATATCTTGTTGACGATGGATTTCGCTTCCGCTGTCAGAAACTTACTATAGCGGACGAGTACAAGGACTTGCTGATTCCCTACGAGAAAATCAAGTCGGTTTTCGCGGCAAGATGGGTGCTCTTTATCCCTACAACGGTAATCGAAACGCAAGATAGGAAGACGTACCGCTTCCTGATTTTTAACAGGAAGAAATTCATAAGGTGTATAGAAGAGCAGCTTCAGTAAAAAACAAAATCCAGAGAGCGTACACTACCGCACAGATAGTGTACGCTCTCCCGCTCACAGCACTTTCGCCAGAAACTCCCTGGTCCTGGCCTGCTCCGGGGCGGAGAAGATCTTCTCCGGCGCCCCCTCCTCCACGATCTTCCCCTCCGCCATGAAGATGACCCGGTCTGCCATCTCCCTGGCAAATCCCATCTCATGGGTGACCACCACCATGGTCATGCCTTCCTTGGCCAGCTCCTTCATGACCTCCAGCACCTCACCCACCATCTCCGGATCCAAAGCGGAGGTGGGCTCATCGAAGAGCATGACCTCCGGATCCATGCACAGGGCCCGGACGATGGCGATTCGCTGCTTCTGGCCGCCGGAGAGCTGGCTGGGATAGGCGTTCGCCCGGTCAGAAAGCCCCACCCGCTCCAGCAGGGCCTTCGCCTTTGCCTCCGCCTCTGCCTGGGATTTCCCCAGCAGCTTCACGGGGGCCAGGGTCATGTTCTTTAAGATGGTCATATGGGGGAACAGGTTGAAGTGCTGGAACACCATGCCCATCTTCTGTCTGTGGAGATTGATGTCGGCCCTCTTATCGGTGATGTCCACGCCCTCGAACAGCACCTGCCCGCCCGTGGGCACCTCCAATAGGTTCAGGCAGCGCAGGAAGGTGGATTTTCCGGAGCCTGAGGGGCCGATGACTACGACTACCTCGCCTTTTTTCACGGAGGCGTTCACGCCGTTCAGGGCCTTGATGTCGCCGCCGTTGAAATGCTTTTCCAGATTGATTGCCTGTATGATATCAGCGCTCACTGCTCCGCAGCCTCCTTTCCAGCTTCCCTACCAGGAAGGTGAAGAACATTACCAGTATCAGATAGATTAAAGCGGACATCAGCAGCGGGAACAGATAGTCGTAGCAGTTGCCGCCGATGATGTTGCCCGCATAGGTCACGTCCGTGAGGCCCACGTAGCCCGCCACAGCAGTCTCCTTCAGCAGCACGATGAACTCGTTGGCCAGCGTGGGGAGCACCGCCTTGAAGGCCTGGGGCAGGATGATGTAGCGCATGGTGGCCACATAGCCGAAGCCCAGGCTCCGGCCCGCCTCCATCTGCCCCTCATCGATGGACATGATGCCGCCCCGGATGATTTCCGCCACATAGGCCCCGGAATTGATGCCGAAGGACAGCGCCGCCACCATGACCTTGTTGCGGCTGGAGGCGAAGATGACGAAGTACATGATCATGAGCTGGACAACGGCGGGGGTGCCGCGGATGACGGTGAGGTAGATTTTTGCCAGGGCGTTGAAGAAGCCCAGGAAGAACCTCCCCGGCCCCTGCATCTCGGTGTGGTTCTTGTCCCAGGACACCCGGATCAGGGAGATGACCACGCCCAGCGCCACGCCGATCAGCAAGGCCAATAGGGTCAGCAGCAGGGTGTTGCCCAGGCCCTTTATGTACATCTGGTAACGATTGTCGAAGACGAAGCTCTTGTAAAAGTCATAGCCCAGGTCGCTTAACCACTCGGGGCCGTTCAGGATCCAGTCCGGGGCCTTCAGGGGCCAGGTCTGTGAAGCGGATGGTTTCATGGGTGCATCTCCTTTTCCTCGAGAACTGCGGACGATTCCTTCCTTGCGGGCAGTTCTTTGATGTGGGCATGCCTTCCGACTGCTGCAGAGGGCATGATGCTTCCTACGTATGGGAAGACGGTCACGGAATGGTCCGTGGGGGAACATGGCGCTTTCGTGAAAAAATGCGGGACCCAGTTTCCTGAGTCCCGACAGGGAGCCGTACCGTCGCGGGGCCCGGGCCGCCGCCATATGTCTGCAGGCTCTCAGGTATCTATGGCGGTATCCGTTCTCCGGGAACGGGCGTCAGGTCCTACTCTGCGCTGATGTACTTGTCGATGATGCCCTGGATGGTGCCGTCGGCGATCAGCTCCTGCAGCGCGGCATTCACGGCATCGTACAGCGCCTTGTTGTCCTTGCTCATGGCAGCGGCGTAATCCTCGGTGACATACTCGGTCTCCAGGATCTTCAGCCCCTCCACCTCGGCCACGAAAGCCTTGGCGGGCTCATTGTCGATGACCACGCAGTCCACCTTGCCGGTCTTCAGGGCCTGTACGGCCTCGGCGCCCTTGCTGTAGCGGTCGATGGTGCCAAGCCCCTCATCCTCGATATCGTCGGTGGTATAGATGTCTCCCGTGGTGTTGCGCTGCACACCTACCACATGGTTCGCGCCCTCCGCAAAGAGGTCGTCCACGCTGGTGATGGCGCTGTCCTCGGTGACGATGACCACCTGTACGCCGGTGGCATAGCTGACGGTGAAGTCCACCTCCTCCTGGCGGTCAGGGGTGACGGTCATGCCGGCCAGTCCCAGATCGGCCTTGCCGCTCTTGACGGCCTCCGTGATGGAATCGAACTCCATGTCGTCGATCAGCAGCTCCAGGCCGAGCTTCCCGGCGATGGCCGCCGCGATTTCCGCATCGATGCCGGCGATTTCGCCGCCCTCTACATACTCATAAGGCGGGAAGGCCGCATTGGTGGCCATGGTAAGCTTCCCTTCCACGGCAGTGGTAAAGCTGCCCGGCTCGGAAGCGGTGGGAGCGTCTTCGCTGCTCTCTTCGCCTACCTCGCTCTCGCCCGCATTGCCCTGGTCGGCATCGGCGCTGTCAGCCTGGCTGCTTTCCTCGGCTTGGCTGCTCTCTTCGGCCTGGCTGCTCTCTTCGGCCTGGCTGCTCTCCTCGGCCTGGCTGCTTTCTTCAGCCTGGCTGCTCTCCTCAGCCTGGCTGCTCTCCTTCGGCTCGCTGCCGCAGCCGGCCATGGACAGTACCATGGCGGAGGCCAGTAATAACGCAATCCATTTCTTCATAATAAATATCCTCCCGATATGTATTCATCGGCCCCCTGGATGGAGCCAATGGACAGATACTAGCACCTGTCTCTTATACACATCTCCGAGCCCACGAG
>CAMQOJ010000116.1 GCA_947003375.1 uncultured Lachnospiraceae bacterium | reverse complement strand
TTACATCATAACGCCGGAGTATTCCACATCGGGACAGATGATGTTCCGGGACAACTATCTGCCCATGGTCAAGGATAAGAACGTGCTGCTGCTCCTGGCCAGCGCCACCACGGGAAAGACGGTGTCGAAGGCCATCCAGACCCTGACCTATTACGGCGCTTCCATAAGCGGGATCAGCGCAGTGTTCAGCGCCGCCAACAGCATCGTGGGGATTCCGGTCAATTCCCTGTTCACCACGGCGGACATTCCGGACTATACGACATACAGCTCCGAAAAATGTACCATGTGCAAGGAGAAGAAGCCCATTGACGCTTTCGCGAATGCGTTTGGGTATTCCAAGATCAGCTGACGGTTCCGGAGATTTTTGACGATTCCTTTCTGGCAGGACTGGCGAAGGGCGGTTCTGCCGGAAGGGATTTTTTTGTCTGTCTATATCCGGGGGCTGATCTGCATGCCGCCTGTATGATCGCGTTTTTTTGGCATATGCTATCTAAATCGGCCCAATCTCTGCGGCAGCGGTGCCGGAATGCGGAGACGGGGCATGGAGGAGGCGGACATGGAATCAGTCTGGACGGAGGATATCGAAATCAGGAAGCGGCCGGTGCTTCCGGGAGACATGGAGGCGCCGGCCATCGGGGCAGGGGCTGGCCGGAATTCTCAGGGCATATTGCCGGAAGCAGGGCCGCACGCTTCTGGCTTTTGAGACGGACAGGGCATCCTTCGAGTACGAATACGGAGAATGATGCATCATCCAGATTCCGATCTTTACGATTCTAAATATCCCCCGGGCGAAATGCAATGTACTTCGTCTTTTTCGCCCGTGGCCTGAAAATACAGTTCTGTGGCCGTAGGATTATGCACCTGTCTGCTGTCCACGGAAAACTCCAGCCGCTGCCAGGCCTGCACATAATCGTAAATCTGGATATTGGTGGCGTACCATATGTCATCATGCCCGCCGGTAAAGGCGGCGAATTCTTCTATCACATTCCAGTTGGCGTTCACCTCGAACTCATAGCTGTGCCCCCAAAGGTAGAACATCCAGGAGCCCCACAGGGGCGTCTCTTCCACGAACTTCTTCGCAAGTCCCATCAGCTCCGGGTCATTGTGATGGCAGGTCGCCTCCAGCCTGAGCCAGTCTCCCGGCAGGTCGAAGGAGTGGCTGGAGATGACCGTCCTGCCGTATGCCAGCCCTGCCTTTCTCAGGCAATCCACAGTGGCGTCGCTGTAGGTGCCGAAGGGGTATGCCATTCCCCGGATAATGGTGTGGAATTGGTTCTCCAGATTCTCCCGGTCCTTCAGCAGCTCCCACATGGCCAGATTCTCCGGCAGCCTTTCCAGAAAGGGATGGGTCAGCCCATGCACAGCCACTTCGTGCCCGCTGGCGGCGTAAGTCTCGGTGGCCTGTCTGGCGGTGAGCCTGCGGTGGAAGGCTCCCTCCGGATAAGTGGTCCCCTCCGGCGCGAACAATCCGCTGTTCAGATTAAAAGTACCCTTCAGGCCGTTTTTATCCATGATATCCATCAGCCTGATGTCCTGCTCCACGCCGTCGTCATAGCTCAGGGTGAGCGCTTTTGCCTTCCCCTTTGGGAAGCGCATGATGAGTCCTGACATATGTATTCCCTCCTTCATGATGGGGCCAGTCTGTACATGGCCTTATCGTTCGTTTAGTCCTGTACATATTGTAGCATAAACATGGCAAAAATCCAGTAGAATTTGGAGAAAACATCCATGCCCTATATCTTCCGCAGATACCGCCTCAGCAAAAAGCGGATCCACACAGCCGATGACGCAAATGCGGGCAACATGAAGACAAGAGTATCTTCAAAAACCGCTTTCCCGATCCAAAAGGAGGGCAGCGGGGACATGATATACTGCGCGTCCTGCCGGAGGAAAAACGGCACAGCCGCGCCGAAGATCAGGAGCGAGGACAGCTTTGCTACCGCCATGCCCTCCAGCTTATTGGAGGAGAACGCTACGATCAGCAGGGCCACGATGACGCCCTGTAATGTGCCTCCTGCCGACAGCGATAAAATGTCTGCCAGGGAGCGGGTGCTCAGCCCGAACACAGGCAGCAGAGCTGCGGTCACCAGAAAAGCGGCTGCGGCGGGGAGGCAGAACCTTGCGGCCAGATAGCCCTTCCTCCCCAAAGGGGTGACGAACAGATATGCCGCCGTCTTTTCATCGGCTTCCTCCAGGGAGACCATGGCCGAGATAAAGCAGAACATGGCGGGGGAGAGCATGGAGAAGAATATGTCAATCAGCGCATAGTAGGGGGAGAGGACTGCCGATCTGGAGAACCGCTCCGTCAAAACGGCTTCCAGGAAAGGGATGCCGAACCGGATCCCAAGCCCCGCCAGAACCGGCGCGAGACAGGCGGCAGACAGCATCATGTCCCGCCGCATGAACACCAGCATTTGCAAAAAACCTGAACGGATCGCTCTCATAGCTTCGCACCTCCCATTTGGGCCCACATGTTCAGGACACAATGTTTTGCGGCAGCGAACAGGACCGCTGTCAGCGCCATGACCGTCATTACCCCGGTGGGGGAGGGCGCATGGCCCGAAACCATATCTATGCAGACAGCGGCAGGGCAGTACCGCAGCCAGGCCGGAGCGGCCCGGAATAGATGCAGGATGGCAGGGACAAAGCACACAAGCTCTACCGGCACGGTCCATAGGACAAACTGGTTCAGGCTGCCGATCCGCGTCGCGATGATAATGCCCAAAAGCGTGAAGACCGCGCTGGACATCACAGTGCCGGGCAGGACGATATGGAGCTTGACAATGCCGTGCTCCCCCGCGCCCACACCTGCCGCTGCGGCCAATACAGCGGCCACAGCAAGGGAAATGGCGGACAGGGACACCACCTTTGCGGCTATGTATTCCTCTGCCCGGACAGGGGAGAGGGCCAGTGCCGCAGGCGTGCGCTGGCTCTTTTCCAGAAGCACGATTGCGCCCATGAAGAACAGGCCCATTGAGGCCGGGTCGGAAAAAATCAAAATGGCCGTGGCCTTTTCCCGCCCGCCCTCCGGAACGGCAGACAGAACGGCCACATAAATCGCCGTCAGGACAGCATACAAAAAGTAGAAACCATATCTTGCCTGGAACCGTATGTCCCATAAAATCAGGCTGCGCAGTCTCATATCAGCGTCCTCCCCGTAATGTCCATGAAAATGTCGTTCAACGTGGGCTCGCTGCTGTGGATGGACTGCAGACGGTTCTCTGAGATGAGCCGCTTAAGCTGTCCGTCGGCGGACAGGCGGTGAAGAGGGCAGGCGGCGCTGTGCTCCCCGTTTTCCAGCCAGGTATAGGTCACGGTGGCCGCGCCTTGAGACATGATCAGGTTGTGGGGGCTGTCAAGGGCGCATATCCTGCCGCCTACGATGAACGCCACCCTGTCGCAGAGCTCGGCTGCGTCCTGCATATTGTGGGTAGTCAGGAGGATGGTCTTCCCCTTTGCCTTCTGGGCCAGGATCATATCCTTCATCATGCGGCTGTTGGCAGGGTCAAGGCCGTTTGTGGGCTCGTCCAGGCAGAGCAGGGCCGGGTCGTGCAGCAATGCCCTGACGAAATTCAGCCGGGCCTTCATGCCCTTGGAATACTGGGATACCCGCTTGTCCCCATCCCGCTCCAGGCCCACCGTCTCCAGAAGCTCGTCGATTGGACAGGGCTTTTTCTCATACAGGGATGCGAAGAAGCGCAGATTTTCCCTGGCCGTCAATTTCTCATACAGGGCGGAGAATTCAAAGTCCACCCCGATGTCCTCGTAAAAATCCTTTGTGCGCTCCCTGCATTCCACGCCGTTCACCATGGCAGAGCCCTGGTAACTGGCCAGCATCCCCGTCAGCACTTTCTGCAGGGTGCTCTTCCCGGCTCCCGAGGGGCCTAAAAATCCAAAAATCTCGCCCGGTGAGACCGAAAAGGTCATATCGGAAATAAAAGGCTGTTTTGTGTAGCTGAACGAAAGATGGTTGACATGAATCATGGAAATGCCCTCCTTATACTATATGACTAAAACAAACGGAATAGTCAGTTAAAGCCCTGTTTTAAGTCCGGCCGCCTGCCGGACTTTCTGGACAACAGATAGAAAACAGTATACAAATGTGGATTCAGATAAGCTGCGCCACTATGCCATAAATCAGGGTGCGCAGCGCCTGGTCATAAGCCTCCCCGATTTCCGCTTTGTGCAGGGTCGCGTAATAGACTGCGTGGAACGCGGCGCTGACGACATTTATGTCCACGTCTTTCTTCACAGGGAGCATCGCAAGCATTTCCCCGATGGTATCCGTATCGTCCTGCAGATGGGCCTGCACCACCTCCGGCGGGAGCTTCCGCGCAAGCAGTTCCACTTCGCCTGTGCCAATCAGCTTCAAAATCGGCATTTCCTCTGCCATCTGATAGAACGAGAAAATCGCGTCGGTCAACTCCTCCGCTGAAACCTTTGTACCGGCAATCTCGGAAATCGCCTGGAACAGCCTGTGGTTGATGATTTGTTGCTGCTCCTGGATTACATCAAACAAAAGCAGTTCCTTTGACTGATAAAAGAGGTAGAAAGTCCCCTTGGGAATATTGACCCGTCTCACGATTTCATCTACTGTGGTGCGGCGGACGCCATATCTGGCCAGGCAGTCCGCCGCTTCTTCCTTCAACCGCTTCCTGATATACTCCCGCTCCTGCTCTGAATAGCTTTTCGGCACTCTAATCCCCCCGGTTTGACTGAAAAAGTGTTTATAGTCATTATGGTCGATTCACATCATCTTGTCAAGCGCTTTCAGAAAAAAGGAACCATGCTTCGTCATCTTCCTTCCTCTGCTTTGCAATCATGGAGTTGAAGCCTCTGAAGTAGGTACCTCCGGTTCAGGCGTTGAACACGTGCTTGTCCAGCCTGTGGAAGGCCTCCTGCACCCGGGAGAGGGGCAGGGCCAGGTTCATGCGGATATGGCAGGGGCCGTGGAACGCCCTTCCGTCCTGCCAGGCCACGCCCACGTCCCATCCGGCCTGCTCCAGCTCATCGATGGTCTTCCCATGGGCTTCGCACCACTCCGTGCAGTCCAGGAACAGCATGTAAGTGCCCTGGGGCCTGGAGACCTTCACGCCGTGGAAATGCTCCGCGATGTAGGCGCAGGCAAAGTCCACATTGCCGGTGATCACCTGGCGCAGCTCGGCCACCCACTCGTAGCCCTCAGGCTTATAAGCGCCGATCAGGGCATACATGGAAAGGACATTCATGCTGTTGTAATGGGAGAGGGAGGACTCCTTGTCCATCCGGTCCCTGAGGGCCTTGTTGTAGATGATATGGTAGCTGCCCACCAGCCCTGCCAGGTTGAAGGTCTTGGAGGGCGCGTAGATTGCTATGGTGCGGTTCCTGGCATCCTCGCTGACGCTCTGGGTGGGCACATGCTTATACCCTTCCAGGATGATGTCCGACCAGATTTCATCGGAGACCACCATCACGTCGTGCTTCCGGCACAGCTCCATGAACTGCTCCACTTCCCATCTCTCCCAGACACGGCCGCAGGGATTGTGGGGGGAACAGAACACGGCGGCATGAATGCTGTTTTCCGTAATTTTCTTCTCCATGTCCGCAAAGTCCATGCGGTATGTACCGTTCTCGTCCAGAACCAGCGGGCTGTGGACGATTCTGTAGCCATTGTTGCCCAGGGATCCGGTAAAGCCCACATAGGTGGGGGAGTGGAGGAGCACATTGTCCCCTCTGGAACAGAACAGGTTCAGGGCGCTGACCACGCCGCCCAGCACGCCGTTCTCATAGCCGATGCATTCCCTGGTGAGGCCCGTGGCGCCGTTGCGGGTCTCCTGCCACCGGACGATCGCGTCCAGGTATTCCTCCCTGGGGGAGAAGTAGCCGAAATGAGGCTCCTTTGCGCGGGCGATGATCGCTTCCTGCACTGTGGGGACGGTGGGGAAATTCATGTCCGCCACCCACATGGGGATGGGGTCGAAGCCCTCCTTGGGCGCGCCGGGGGCGGTGCCGTGGCCCAGGGCGTCCACGGCGATGGCGTCCATGTTTTTGCGGTTTAGGATTGATGTAAAATCGTATTTCATCTTGAGTGCATCCTTTCTTTTCTTGTACTTTCTTTTTGTACTTTCCCATTGTTGACACAATGTCTGTTATGTGCAATTATTATATCATAGACAAAGCCGCTGTGTCCATAACTATGGCGATTCTGCCGGATGGAATCCTGCTGACGCGCCGCCCTGTGTCCACGGCATCGGCAGCAGCGGACTGTGAATCAATCCTCACAAAGTGGCCCGGGGCTCCGGATTCTTGGGGAAAGCTGATGGAAAGGAGAACTGCCATGAAAAAACTGACAGGGATTGTGAATTATCCCTTCGATGCTCAGAACGATTCCTTTTTCTGCGCCATTTCTTCCGCACTGCTGCCCGTATTGGGATATAGGGAAGAAACTCCATACTGGTGCGCGCAACAGGGAAAGCACTGCGTCCACTGTGGCGGCTGTCATAAGACTGTCCTTCAGAACCATGGGCTGATGCTGTACCATTGTCTGTTGACCGCCACCGGCACGGCATTTTGTTTTGACTATCCTGAGGATGACGAAGTGAGCGGACATACATTGCCGGGAGTGGACAAGGGCTGGCGGTGGGACGACGGCTTCATAGGCTATATCATGAATCTGTGTGGCTGCGCCTGGCGGCGTCCGGATCCCGCGGAGGACAGAGAGCGTATCCTGGAGGACATAAAAGCTTCGATTGACAGGGGATTTCCCGTTCCGGTCCGCCTTGGCGGCCGCTTCCTGTTCGGCCCTGACACGGCATGGTCGGTAGTCACGGGATATGATGGCGACAGTCTCAGGGGAATCGATTCGTACCAGCATTACCTGTCCGGATTCGCCAGATACGATGGCGACGAATTCATTCTGGAGGACTGGCATAGCAGCTACAGGGATGGGATAATCATAACGGGTACGAAAGCGCCGGCAGTCTCCTTCGGAGATGTTCTGGCACGGATGATTCAGACCCTTTCCAATCCCGCAAGAGAGGGCTTCCGGAGGGAAGTCTTCGGCCTGATCGACGATGCGGACGCGGAAAACGCGCAGTTTCATGCATCGGTCCTATGCATGATGGCGGGAGTGCCGGTGGAAGCCAGATGGCATGCGGCGGAAGCGTTCTGCAGCAGGGACAATCTGCTGTATCGGCTCCACAATGATGCCGCTATGGGAGAGAGATTGTCCAGGCTGTTCTTCACGCGCTATATACAGGCGGACAATGACGAGACCCATGGCATCTGCTGGAAGATCTGGTCTCTGCTGGACTGCGGGCCGCAGACAGGGTACAGGGCCGGTCCGGAAGGGGGACGCAACCTCCTGGGCAACAGGGCTGAACTGAGAAGGCTGTGGCAGACCGTATTCGACAATGACCTGGCGGTGCTGGAAGGGCTGCGGGAACTTGGGGGCTGAGGCGGGTTCGGGGGGCTTTTGGCAGTCACTGCCGCTTCCTGTGTAGACGCCCGGTTCCCGCGCAGAAAGCTATCTGTCGGAAAAGCGCTCATAGGCGGCCGGCATCAAGGAATCCAGGGCTGTCCGGCCGTTCATTTCAGCCATATCCCCGGACAGCCCTGGAGCGTGAAAGGAGAAGAACAGAAAATGACCAATCGTGAAAGATTTATCAGGACATTGAAATGCGAGAAGATAGGAGGACAGGTGCCCACCTTTGAGCTGGTATTCTTCCTGACTATGGAGAAGTTCGGGAAGGTGCATCCCTCGCACCGCTATTATTCCCAGTGGAACCAGATGAGCGCTTCGGAAAAAAGCCTGCACATGAACGAGGTGGCGCAGCTCTACATAGACACTGCCAGAGCCTATGGCCACAGCGCCATATTCGTCCATCCCAATCCGGGCGGGCTGGAGGAGACCCAGTGGCTCCTGGAGCTGATTCGGGAGAAGAGCGGGGACGAGTATTACATCATGGCCCACGGCGATCCCACCTGGGCCATCCCGGACGGAGAGAGTATGATGGAATTCTCCACACGGATGTACGAAGAACCGGAGAAGATGAACGAGGAGTCCGAAATCCGGGTGGAGCAGGCGCTGGAGTTCGCCCGGAAGCTGGACGAGAGGGGGCATCTGCTGGACGGCTTCGCCCTCTGTTCGGATTACTGCTTTAACGTGAACCCTTTTTTCAGCCCGGAGATATTCGATGAGATCATTGTCCCCTACCTGAGAGAGGTCATCACGGAGTACAGGAAGATGGGCTATTACACCATCAAGCATACGGACGGGAACATCATGCCCATCGTAAAGCAGATTGCGGACTGCGGGCCGGATGCCATCCATTCCCTGGATCCCCAGGGAGGGGTATCCATCCCCGAGGTGAGGAAGATTATCGGAAACGGAATCGCCCTGGCAGGAAACGTGAACTGCGGCCTGCTCCAGACCGGAACGGATGAGGAGTGCAGGCAGGACGTGCTCCGCTCCCTGCGGGAGGGCATGGCGGAGGGCGGCGGATACATCTTCTGCACCTCTAACTGCGCGTATACGGGGCTTTCCCTGGAGCGCTATGAGATGATGATGGATATCTGGAAGGGATACGGAAATTACGAGGATTATAAACGGAATTTCGGATAAAAACGGACCTCTTAAGTTTCCACCAGCCGGAACGCCCTGCTGCGCTCCAGCCGCTCCTTCCATACCTTCTCCGTCCCCTCCTCCGTGGGCAGGTAGTACCGCCTGCCCTCCAAACGCTCCGGCAGGCAGGTCATCCGGGCGATTTTCTCTTCGGTGTCATGTGCATAAGTGTACCCTTCCCCGTAATGCAGCTCCTCCATCAGCGATGTGGGCGCATTGCGCATGTTCAGGGGCACAGGCTCGGCCAACTGGTTCCTGGCGTCGATCTTCGCCGTCTCATAGGCGCGGTACAGGGCATTGGAGCGGGGGGCCAGGGACAGGTACACCACGGCCTGGGCCAGGTTCAGGTTGCACTCGGGCATGCCGTTGAAATTAATGGACTGTGTCACGATGAACGACCTTTCCCCCATGTGGTTGAACTCACGGTTGCCTTCCGAGCCCAGCCCTGCATCACAGCAGTAGATAAATTTAGAGTGGCCAGATCTCTGGAGGATTGTCTTCTCCAATGGCTTAAGGGACTGCTGCCCGTTCTGGTTCCCCGGGAAGATGGAGAAGGCCAGGGAAATGTACTTGAACACAACCATTGGTTATGCTATAATATGTCATCTCCTGCGTGGGGGCGTGGATTAATATTAGGAGGAATGACCATGGAAAACATCTTGCAGGCAGCTGACAGACTATTCCAAAACCGTTATATCATCTCTATTAAAAAAGCGTTTACCATCACGCTGCCGGTAATCATCCTGGGTTCTATAGCATCGCTGATCAATAATATGCCCATTGACATAGTGCAGGCAGGTCTGTCCACCCCGGCTGGACAGATGATCCGGGCGGTAAATGGCGCGATTTGGCTGGGCAGCACAGCCATCATGGCGATTTTGATTGCATGGACTTTGGGCTATTATCTCGGTAATGCCTATAAACTGAACGGTACGCTCTCAGCCCTCACAAGTGTATCCGCCTATCTGACCATTTGCGTTACAACCTCGGATGGCGGCATCTCGCTGAGCCAATTGGGTTCCAGCGGGCTTTTCGGAGCTATTTTAATCGCGATTCTGGCCACCGAGCTGTACCATGCCTTTTCCAGGCTTAAAATCAATATTTCGGAGGATACGGCGGAGGAGGTGCGGCAAATGTTCGAGGCTCTTTTCCCCGTCACGCTGTCCATTTTCTGCATTGCCCTCACAAACGGCATCGTATTGACGACCTCCGGCAAAGGGGTTGACGAGTGGATTTATACTGCCCTGTCGCTTCTTTTTTCAGCGGCCGATGGAGGCGGACTGGGCGGTACCTTGTTACTGGTATTTGGCATTCATATTTTCTGGTTCTTCGGTATTCATGGCGGAAATGTGATGGACAGCATCATGGTCAGCGCCTTCGGCGAGAATCTCATCCATAATACCAGCCAATATGCCTTGAATCACGATGCTTTTAACGAACAGCTTGACATTATCAGCAAGGGCTTTCTGGATACTTTTGTATTTATGGGGGGAGCGGGCACATCGCTGTGCATCATCATCGCAGTGTTGATCATTGCCAGGAGCCGGTATATGCGCAGCATCGCCAAAATGGGCGGTGTATTCGCACTCTTCAACATGAATGAAATTATATTGTTCGGCTTTCCTGTAATCCTGAACCCCATTTTGCTGATCCCTTTTTTGCTCACGCCGCTCACGATAACGCTGGTTTCATGGAGTGCGATGTCTCTCGGTCTGGTTGCCCGGGTTGTAACGGAGGTGCATTGGGCGATGCCGCCTTTGATCAGCGGATATCTGG
>CAMQOJ010000115.1 GCA_947003375.1 uncultured Lachnospiraceae bacterium | reverse complement strand
TGGTCACGAATGTCAGCAATACATCGGGGCGGAATCTGGGGAGCCTGGCGGAGAAGGGCGCCAATTTCACGGGGGCGGACGTGCGCAACGGTATGACGGCGGTGGTGTCGATCAAGCACCCGGATCCCCGCTTCGAGGGGCAGACCAAGACGAAGCTGGACAATCAGGACGCGGCCAAGGTGGTGTCCAAGGTGACGGGGGAGGAGATCGTGCATTTCTTCGACCGGAACCTGGAGACTTTGAAGAATGTCATCTCCTGCGCGGAGAAGGCGGCCAAGATCCGCAAGTCCGAGGAGCGGGCGAAGACGAACATGCTGACGAAGCAGAAGTTCTCCTTCGACTCCAACGGGAAGCTGGCCAACTGCGAGTCCAAGACGCCCTCCCAGTGCGAGATTTTCATCGTGGAGGGGGATTCCGCCGGGGGCAGCGCGAAAATGGCCAGGAACCGCATGTTCCAGGCAATCCTGCCGATCCGGGGCAAAATCCTCAATGTGGAGAAGGCCAGCATAGACAAGGTGCTGGCAAACGCGGAGATCAAGACCATGATCAACGCCTTCGGATGCGGGTTTTCCGAGGGGTACGGGAATGATTTCGATATCTCCAGGCTCCGCTATGACAAGATCATCATCATGGCGGATGCGGACGTGGACGGGGCCCATATCTCCAATCTGCTGCTGACCCTGTTCTATCGGTTCATGCCGGAACTGATCTTCGAGGGGCATGTGTACATCGCCATGCCGCCCCTGTACAAGGCCATGCCGGCCAAGGGGGAGGAGCAGTATCTCTATGACGACAAGGCGCTGGAACGGTATCGGAAGACCCACAAGGGCTCCTTCACCCTGCAGCGGTACAAGGGATTGGGCGAGATGGACGCGGAGCAGCTCTGGGAGACCACGCTGAATCCGGAGACCCGCCGGATGAAGCTGGTGGAGATCGAGGACGCCAGGATGGCCTCGGAGGTGACGGAGCTTCTCATGGGCACGGAGGTGCCGCCCCGGAAGACATTTATCTATGAGCATGCGGTGGACGCGGAGCTGGATATCTGAGGGCTCTGTGGATGCCACATTTTCTTTTACAAATCATGGATTGTATGGTAGAATGATTATACTCGCGTAAAGGGTTGGAAATAAATGGAAGACAGCAGAATCATAAAAACAGAATATTCCGAGGAGATGCAGAAGTCCTTCATCGATTACGCCATGAGCGTCATCATCGCCAGGGCGCTGCCGGATGTGCGGGACGGCTTGAAGCCCGTGCAGCGGCGGACGCTTTACGATATGTACGAGCTGGGCATCCGCTATGACAGGCCCTACAGGAAGTGCGCCCGTATCGTGGGCGATACCATGGGTAAATACCATCCCCACGGGGACAGCTCCATATACGATGCTCTTGTAGTCATGACTCAGGATTTCAAGCGGGGGCTGCCTCTTGTGGACGGCCACGGCAACTTCGGCAATATCGAGGGGGACGGGGCCGCGGCCATGCGTTACACCGAGGCCCGGCTGCAGAAGGTGACCCAGGAGGCCTACCTGGCGGACCTGGACAAGGACGTGGTGGATTTCGTCCCCAATTTCGACGAGACGGAGAAAGAGCCCTCGGTGCTGCCGGTGAAGCTCCCCAATTTCCTCATAAACGGCTCCGAGGGCATCGCGGTGGGCATGGCCACCAGCACGCCGCCCCACAACCTGGGGGAGGTGGTGGACGCCATGAAAGCCTACATGCGCGATGAAAACGTCACCACCAGAGAGCTGATGCGTTATCTGAAGGGCCCTGACTTCCCCACCGGCGGCATCGTCACCAACAAGGACGACCTGCTGCAGATCTATGAGACCGGCACGGGCAAGATCAAGGTCCGGGGCAAGGTGGAGTTCGAGAAGCTGAAGGGCGGCAAGGTCAATGTGGTCATCACGGAGATTCCCTACCCTATGATTGGCATGAACATCTCCAAGTTCCTGTCGGACGTGGCGGGCCTGGTGGAGTCCAAGAAGACCCTGGACGTGGTGGACATCTCCAACCAGTCCTCCAAGGAGGGCATCCGTATCGTGATAGAGCTCAGGAAGGACGCGGACGCGGAGAATTTCGTGAACCTCCTCTACAAGAAGACCAGGCTGGAAGACACCTTTGGCGTCAACATGCTGGCCATCTGCGATGGCAGGCCGGAGACCATGGGGCTGAAAGCCATCCTGAAGGCCAATGTGGACTTCCAGTTCCAGATTGCCACCAGGAAGTACAATAACCTGCTGGCCAGGGAGCTGGAGCGCAAGGAGGTGCAGGAGGGCCTGATCAAGGCCTGCAATGTCATCGACCTGATCATAGAGATCCTGCGGGGCTCCAAGGACAGGAATATGGCGAAGGCCTGCCTTGTGGAGGGCAAGACCACCGGCATCAAGTTCAAGAGCAAGGAATCCAAGATCATGGCGGCGCAGCTCTCTTTCACGGAGCGCCAGGCCAACGCCATCCTGGAGATGCGCCTGTACAAGCTGATCGGCCTGGAGATCGAGGCCCTGATCAAGGAGCATGAGGACACCATGGCCGACATCTACCGCTATGAGGACATCCTGGACCGCAGGGATTCCATGGCCCAGGTCATCATAAATGAACTGGACGAGTTCAAGAAAGCGTACAGCCGCAAGCGCAGGACCGTTATCGACAATGTGGAGGAGGCAGTCTATAAGGAGAAGGAGATTGAGGAGACGGAGGTGGTCTTCCTCATGGACCGCTTCGGCTATGTCAAGGTCATCGACACTGCCGCCTATGAGCGCAACAGGGAGGCGGCGGAGGCGGAGAGCAGGTTCCTCTTCCCCTGCAAGAACACCGGGAAGGTATGCCTGTTCACCTCCGCGGGGCAGCTCCACAGCATCAAGGTCATGGATCTCCCCTTCGGGAAGTTCCGGGACAAGGGCGTCCCCATCGACAATGTGAGCAACTACAATTCCGAGAAGGAGCAGATCGTCTGCATCACCAGCCAGACCCAGCTGAACCTCAGGCAGGTGGTCTTCGTGACGGCCCAGTCCATGGTAAAGCTGGTGAGCGGCGGGGAGTTCGATGTGTCCAAGCGCACGGTGGCAGCCACCAAGCTGGCGGAGGGGGATCAGGTCCTGAGCGTCATGCCGCTGGAGGAACAGAGCCAGGTCATCCTCCAGACGAAGGAGGGCTTCTTCCTGAAATTCGGCATAGAGGAGATTCCGGAGCAGAAGAAAGCCGCTCTGGGCGCTAGGGGCATGAAGCTGGGGCCCAGGGACTGTGTGGAAAATGTCTACTATACCTCCAACGCCGTGGAATGCTCCGTAGAATACAAGGGCAAGGCCATCGACCTGAACAGGATGAAGACCGCCAGGCGGGACGGCAAGGGGACGACAATGAGGGTATGATTCGAGCATGAATCGAGAAAGGGCATGGGATTGATATGAGAGTGATAGCGGGAACAGCCAGGAGCCTGCCCCTGAAGACGCCGGAAGGGCTGGATATCCGGCCCACCACAGACCGGATCAAGGAGACCCTGTTCAACATGCTGCAGTGGGACATCCCCGGAGGCGTGTTCGTGGACTTGTTCAGCGGCAGCGGCGGCATAGGCATCGAGGCCTTAAGCCGGGGCGCAAGGAAGGCATATTTCGTGGACAATGCCCAGAAAGCGGTGTCCTGCATCCAGGAGAATCTCCGCTTTACAAAGCTGGAAGACAGGGCTGTGGTCCTGAGGCAGGATGCGTGCAGCGCCCTGGGCAGCATACGGGAAAGCGCCGTGGACATCATATTCATGGATCCTCCCTACGAAAACGGAGAGGAGAAGTCCGTGCTGTCGCACCTTGCCAGGATGCCCTACGTGACGGAGGATACCATACTGGTGGCGGAAGCTGCCCGGGATACGGACTTTTCCTGGGTTTCGGAGCTGGGCTTCTGTATCACGAAGGACAAGCAGTATCGAACCAACAAACACATTTTTATGAAGAAGAGCATTCAATGAAGAAGAGCATTCATTAAAAAAGGAGCAATCATGAAACGTGCCGTCTATCCCGGAAGCTTCGATCCTGTCACCTTCGGCCATCTGGATGTGATCAGGCGTGCTTCGGAAATGTTTGATGTGCTGGTGGTCAGCGTTCTGGACAACAAAGCAAAGACACCATTGTTTTCTGTGGAAGAACGTGTTAAGATATTGAAAGAGGCTACGAAGGACATCCCCAATGTGCAGGTGGACAGCTTTTCAGGCCTGCTGATCAATTATGCGGCGGAGAACGGCATCCATGTGGCAGTGCGGGGTCTGCGCGCCATCACGGATTTCGAGTATGAGCTGCAGATTGTCCAGACCAACCGGAAGCTTTCCGACGGGAAGCTGGACACTGTGTTCCTGACTACAAGCCTGGAATACGCATACCTCAGCTCCTCCAGCGTCAAGGAGATCGCCAGCTTCGGCGGGGATATCAGCCAGTGCGTTCCGGAATTCGTGGCAAAGCTGATTTATGGGAAGTACCACATTCTATAGATAGATAGGAGTGACGCATATGAGCAGCAGAATAGAACAGTTGATTGATGAATTAGAGGA
Organism: uncultured Lachnospiraceae bacterium; assembly: GCA_947003375.1. GTDB lineage: Bacteria > Bacillota > Clostridia > Lachnospirales > Lachnospiraceae > Acetatifactor. The sequence goes on along the minus strand of CAMQOJ010000115.1, from coordinate 5,907 downwards.
GTATATCGAGAGCTGCAAGCCGAAATTCATGTCAAATTCCGAAATCATCGTGAATAAGGAAGAGATTGACGAATTGCTTCGTGAACTGCGCATGCGCACCCCTGAGGAAATCAAGCGGTATCAGAAGATCATCAGCAACAAGGAGGCCATCCTGAACGACGCCAGGGCCAAGGCCCAGGCGCTGATAGACGAGGCCACGGTGCACACCAATGAACTGATCAGCGAGCATGAAATCATGCAGCAGGCCTACGCCCAGGCCAACGGGATCGTGGCCACCGCCGCCAATCAGGCCAGGGAGATCCTGGACAAGGCCACCATGGAGGCCAATGAACTGAGGACCCAGGCCTCCCAATATATGGAAAGCCGGCTGGTAGAGCTGGATTCCATCACGTCCTCCGCCATCCAGTCCACGAATGCGGACTATGAACGGCTTCTGGGCTCTCTGGGCCAGTACCGGGATCTGATCCAGTCCAATCTCCGCTCCCTCCATCCCGTGGAGGATTTGGATCTGCACCTGGACGATCAGGAAGATGACGACAAGTTGGATGTGATGTAAGATTGTTCCAGAACCAGTTCCGCGCGGAAGAAGGACATTCCAAGGGAACTGGTTTTTTCCTGTATGGGGCTTTCATGGGGCCCTCCTGCATCCGGACGCGTAGATTCAGCGCAGGAAAGACCCGGGCAGGAGCAGGAACCAGCCCAGATAGAACAATCCGCACAGCAAAGTCAGCACCACCTTGTGCAGGATATAATCGCTGATGGACAGGTCCGAATCGCCGATGCAGCTATAGGTCTGGGCGATGCAGGACAGTCCGCCGAAGGAGAGCGCCAGCAGACTGTAAAGAGGGAAGGCGTCTCCCAAAAGCTTCAGGCCCCCTGTGATTTCAAGCAAGGGGGACAGGGGGGCCAGCGGGCGGCCGAAGAGCAGGTGTGGGACCAGGTTCAACAGGTTGAACAGGATCATGTATCCCCCCAGAGAGAGCATGCTCCGCACCGAGGCCTGGACGGAGCCGTCCACTGCCTCCAGAAGCTTCTCCCAGAAGCGGGCACCGGAACCTTTTTCGGTCAAGCCCCTCCTGTCCTCACAGGCCACAAGGGCGGCAGGGCGGCCTCCCTCCTCCCCGGGCAGGGGGATATCGTGGAAGCGTGTATAGCGAAGCGCCAGACCGTACAGCAGGGGGATTCCGTACATGCCGAAGAGGTAGGGCCATACCAGCCTCCTGCCCAGAAGGGGCAGCACAAAGCTGCAGAAATACACCGGGCCGATGTTGTTGCAGAAGGCCAGGAGATATTCCGCCTCCCTTTTGGAGATCATCTGCCGCTGATACAGATCGTCCACCACTCTCGCCCCCATGGGAAAGCCGCACAGGAACCCCATGAGCATGGCGTAGCAAACGTTCTTCCGGACTTTTGCCAGCGGTTTGACGACCGGATAGATCAGCATGGCAGCCCTGTCCGTCAGCTTCATGCGCACCATGATGCCGGAGAGCATCATGAAGGGCAGGAGGGACGGAATCATTTTCTCGAACCACAGATTCAGCCCCATGGCGGCATAGGAGAGGCCGAGCTGGGAATTGGTCAGGATACAGCCCAGCAGCAGAAGGAATATTACGGTGAGCAGTCTCATAGGGGGAGGCTCCTTATTCTATCAAGATACTATATGTGCAAAGAAAGCGGGACATTCCAGGGTCCCCATATAATCATATCAGGGGAGGGCATGGATTTGCGCCTTGACAGATTTCTGTGCGAATTGAACATAGGCACCCGGAGCCAGGTGAAGGCCTTCATCCGGCAGGGCATCGTGGCCGTGGGCGGCGTTCCCGCCAAGGATCCGAATCAGAGGATAGACGAGCTCTCGGACAGGGTCACCTTTCGGGGAAAGCCTCTGGAATACCGCAGATATGTCTACTATATGATGAATAAGCCGGAGGGCGTGGTATCCGCCACCAGGGATAATGTGTCCAGGACCGTCGTGTCTCTACTGGGAAAGGACGCCAGAGAGGACATCTTTCCGGTGGGCAGACTGGACAAGGATGTGACGGGATTCCTGCTTTTGACCAATGACGGGGATCTGGCCCACAGGCTGCTGGCCCCCAGGAGGCATGTGGACAAGACCTACCTTGCAGTCCTGGCCCACAGCCTGGGGCAGCCGGAGATCCGGAGGCTGGAGGCAGGGGTGGACATCGGCGAGGAGCGGCCCACATTGCCTGCCCGTGTGGAGCTGCTGACAGAGGACGACGGGCGCAAGGAGGACAAAGCTGTCCGGGATAACAAGATTCTCCTTACGTTGCATGAGGGGAAGTTCCATCAGGTGAAGCGGATGCTGCAGGCGGTGGGCAATGAGGTAGTCGGCCTGCAGCGGGTGGCGTTCGGCGGCCTTCGGCTGGATCCGAAGCTGGGGCCGGGAGAATACAGGGAGCTGACAGAGGAGGAGCTTGCGATCCTGCGGGAGAGCTGTACGGAGGTTTGACAGATGTTGCACGAAATGATGCATGATATCGATGCGGTGATATTCGACATGGATGGTTCCCTGGTGGACTCCATGTGGATGTGGCGGGCCATCGACATCGAATATCTGGGGCGGTACGGCATCGCCCTGCCGGAGGACCTGCAGACGAAGATAGAGGGCATGAGCTTCGGCGAGACCGCCCGCTATTTCAAGGAGCATTTCCCCATACCGGAATCCCAGGAGGAGATCATGGAGGAGTGGAACCGGATGGCCTGGGATAAGTACATGTATGAGGTGCCCCTGAAAAAGGGCATACCGGAATTCCTGGCCGGGTGCAGGGACTCAGGGATCAAGCTGGGCATCGCCACCAGCAATTCCAGGGTGCTGGTGGAGAACGTGGCCGGGGTACATAATCTCCGGGACTATTTCTCCTGTATCATGACCGGCACCGATGTGGAGCGCGGAAAGCCCAGCCCGGATATCTATCTGGCCGTGGCGGAGGGGCTTGGGGTATCCCCGGAGCGCTGCCTGGTGTTCGAGGACATCACGGCGGGAATCCTGGCCGGAAAGAATGCGGGCATGCGGGTCTGTGCCGTGGAGGACGACTATTCCGCCCAGTTCAGGGAGCTGAAAAAAGAGCTGGCCGATTATTATATCGAAGATTATACAGGCCTTTTCGTATGAAGAATCCCTCTTTCGTATACAATGGCCTATAGGATATGATAGGAAGGAATCGCGTATGAACATCATCATCATTACAGGGGCGTCCTCCGGCATCGGCCGGGAATTCGCGCGTCAGATGGACGGGCATTTCGACAGGACAGACGAATTCTGGCTGGTGGCCAGAAACCGCCACAGGCTGGAGGAGCTTGCAGGAACCATGCGGCACAATACAAGGATATTCGCCATGGACATCACCCGGGAGGAATCCCTGGAGGCCCTGGAGGAAGCCGCTTTCCGGCACAATGCCGTGGTGCGGATGCTCATCAATTGTGCGGGCTATGGCATCATGGGGAGCTTCTGCGAGCAGGACTGCGGCCTGGAGACAGGGATGATCCGTCTGAACTGCGAGGCCCTGACAGAGTTGACCCATCGCCTGATCCCTTACATGAGGTGGGGCAGCCGCATCATCCAGCTCTCCTCCAGCGCAGCATTCCTGCCCCAGCCGGGCTTCGCGGTGTACGCGGCCACTAAGGCCTATGTGCTGAGCTTCTCCAGGGCGCTGGGAGAGGAGCTGAAGAACGCCGGCATCTATGTGACCAGCGTCTGCCCTGGGCCTGTGGACACGCCCTTTTTCGACATCGCGGAGGCCACGGGCTCCACGCTTGCCGTGAAAAAATATACCATGGTGGACGCGGAGAGGGTGGTGGCCCTCGCCCTGCGGGATTCCTACCGCAGACGCCCTGTATCCGTGTGCAGCATGCCGATCCGAGTTTTCCGGACGCTGACAAAGCTTGCGCCCCACGGCGCCCTCCTGCGGGCCATGGAACAAATGAAGAAGAAAGGACTGTGAGACCCATGGAACTGAAGCGATTCTTCACCACAGACAGCGTGAAGGGAACCAGAAACTACCTGAACACCCAGAAAAAATATGAGATTGTCCGCACGATCCTCTATTTCGCCATCTCGATTTCTCTGTTCGTGGCGGGTTATATCCAGACAGGGCGGCGGGCGAACCTGCTCAGCATTGTAGCCGTATTGGGCTGCCTTCCCGCCAGCAAGAGTGCGGTAGGGGCTGTCATGTTCCTGCGGTTCCGAAGCTGCGCCGAGGAGACTTCCGCGGAGATAGAGAGGCATGCCCAGGGCCTGGTCTGCCTGTACGACATGGTGTTCACCTCCTATAAGAAGAATTATGTAGTAAACCACATGGCGGTCTGCGGCAACACCGTGTGCGGCTACGCGGAGGGAGAGGGGGCTTTCGGGGAAGCTGATTTCTACAGGCATATTGGCGATATCCTGAAAGCGGACGGACACAAGAACGTCACTGTGAAGATATTTACGAACCTGACAAAATATACGGAGCGGCTGGACCAGATGAAAAGGCCGGAACCGGAGGACAGACTGACCCGGTCAGTCGTTGCGACTTTGAAGAGCGTGGCGCTATAGAGGAACAACAGAAATACCAGAACAGGAGAATACGGCTATGGCAGATTTTGGCTTTCAGGAAATGCAGGAGATACAGCGTCAGCTTCAGGAGAAGTACAAGGACAAATGGAATCCCCTGTCGCCGGAGCAGGGGAAGGATCAGTTGATGTGGATGATGATAGAGGTGGGGGAAGCCGCCGACATCATGAAAAAGGAGGGCGTCCGTAAAATCATGGAGGATGCCGGCACCCGGGCACATTTCATCGAGGAGATGGTGGACATCATGATGTATTATAACGATGTCTTGCTCAGCTATGGCATCTCCGTGGAGGAATTCAGGGGTATCTATCTGGAAAAGCACCGGCGGAACATGAAGCGCTGGTAAGGAAAACCAATGTATTTCCGGGAGGATATTAATGCAGTCAGTGACGATCGGAGCGAACCAGGCCGGACAGCGGCTGGACAAATTTCTACATAAATACCTGCCCCTTGCCGGAAGCGGATTCCTGTACAAGATGCTGCGCAAGAAGAACATCACCCTGAACGGAAAGAAGGCGGAAGGGCGGGAAATCCTCTCTGTGGGGGATCAGGTGTGCACCTTTTTTTCGGATGAGACCTTCGGGAAGTTCTCCGGCAGGGCCCCGGCGGGGGATTCGGATTCCGCCCCGGGGGGAAGCTCCGGCGGCAGAAATTCCGGCGGCAGGATCCCTCTGCCTGCGGAGGAGAAGCGCCTGGGGGAATACTGGGCCGCTTATCGCAGGCTGCAGGGAATCGCGGTGCTGTATGAGGACGACGACTTCCTGATCATGAACAAGCCAACCGGCATCCTGACCCAGAAAGCGGCTCCCGGAGACGTAAGCCTGAACGAATGGATGATAGGCTATCTGCTGTCGAAGAATCCCGCTCTGGCAGAGGAGCTTTCCACCTTCCGGCCCTCCGTCTGCAATCGGCTGGACAGGAACACCAGCGGCATCGTGCTGGGGGGAAAGAGCCTGGCCGGGCTGCAATACCTGAGCAGGTGCATCAGGGAGCGCTCCCTGCGGAAATTCTACCGGACGATCTGTGCAGGGGCGCTGGGGGAGGCGGCATCCGTCCGGGGGTATCTCGCCAAGGATTCCATGAGGAACCAGGTGACGGTAGCCCGGACGGCGGAGGGCGTAGGCCCTGCCGAAAAGCCTGTTCCCATCCACACGGCCTACGCCCCCATTGCCGTCACGGACCGCTATACCCTGCTGGAGGTAGAGCTGATAACCGGGAAAAGCCACCAGATACGCGCCCATCTGGCCAGCATCGGCCATCCTCTGATAGGGGATGCCAAATACGGCCTGGAAGGGGTGAACCGGGAGCTGCGCAGGCGCTACGGCCTGTCCCAC
>CAMQOJ010000114.1 GCA_947003375.1 uncultured Lachnospiraceae bacterium | reverse complement strand
GGATTTCCGCTTTTGGAATATGTACTACTATCTTCTTTTCTGACTCATTCACTTCTGCCGTGACCTTGCTGATGTCCACCCCTGCCTTGATAGAGCCATCCCATTTAGCAATAAAAGACTTTGTGGTGAATGAAAACGGGATTTCCTTTCCAAACAGCTCCGCGGGATCCTCAAATTTTCCGGCATCCGTGTATAGATATTCTATTGTGGCAAGCTCGCCGATATCACGGATTTCCGCGTTTATCACGGCGATGTCTATCTCCTTGGCAGCCTCCTCATAAACAGCCACTGGTTCTGAAAGCCTATCGACCTCCTCTTCAAGTTGTTTGATAGTCGCTTCATATTTCTCTTTGGCGCTTGAATAGCCCTTGTAAAATATTCCCAGAACTATTAACAAAATTGCGACAACAACGATTAATGCGACATATTTTCTGCTTTTCTTTTTCATGATTGAACCCACCTTAGATTTCTCCTTCTTATCTTCCATATTATTATAGCCACCCATTTATATTCCCTTCCGCTTTTCTTCCCGAACCTTCACTTCTGCTCCCATCATCCCACACCCGAATACTCCTTTGCCGTTCATCCTCCAGCAGCTATTTCCACCCCCCTCTCTCCTCCCTTCCTTCTCCTCTTCAATCGATTTCTCCACCTCCCTGCACTTGTCCAAATCTCCAATCTCCTGATAAGCCTCCAGCAGATATCCATATAATTCCCGTTTCTTCCGGATATATGGGATAATTTCCCTATGTTTCTCTTTCTCGCATATTCCTATTCCTATCCGCAACATATTATCCATATCCTCATATTTTCCCCATTCAGAAAACATATTTGCCCATGGAATTATGATGCCATCAATGATATCCAAATCTGTGCCAGATGTAACTTTGGCAATATCGAAAGCTTCTACCATGAGCCTCATCATCCCTGCATAATCAAAATCCACCCGTGTATGATACCAGGCTTTCACTGACTTATAATTATAACGCAATGCTGAATACTCCTGTGTATATTTCTCCGCCAGCCTCTTTGTTTTGCTCAACAGTTTCTCGATATCATTTCGCTTTTGAGGAAAGCATCGAATGAGAATGTTTGCCTTAGAGAGAAGATACTTCGCATGCATGGCTCTGCTGTCAGCATACTTTCCCCTGTCTCTTTTCATATATCGGATTGCCTTATTGATTGCATTCAGCATTTTATCAATTTCTTCTATCCTGTCCTCATTATAATATTCCCCATTGATTACACAATCGTAATATCCCGCAAGAATATTATAAAACATCCCTTTCACATATTTACCATTTCGTCTGAGCCTCCTCCCCGTCTCCGTAAATATACTGGATTCCCTATATGCCATTTTAATGAATTCCCAGGCTTTCTCCACCTCCGTATGGGCAGCCGCAAATGCTCCCCGTTCTTCATAAATGGATATCACCCTTTCACAAATCTTCAAATAGGCAATGCCATCTGTCCTACGGAAACCGTCCAGCAATTCATCGGCATGCTCCAGAATATACTCCTCTCTGTCACGAGGCATATTTATCATTGTACAATATAGAACATTCCGGTACATATCGTCCTTCCAGAGAATTTCCTCTTTTCTGCACGAATCCAGCACATTTTCTGCCATGCGAAGCCAAAGCTGCTGTTTTCTATGATCCGTCACCTGTCTCTTATCGCTGTCGGCAACCCGCTTCATTATGATAGCTGCTATCACCCCTTTCTTTACGGCACGCTTCTCCATTATTCTCCGGAAAACCTCGCTTTTCTCCATGTACCCTTTCTCCCACTGAAAAAAACGGAGCAGTTCCTTCGGATACTCTTCCTTTCTGCTCTCTATCTTAATATGGGCATAAAGACTTTCCATCACTGCCTCAAATGCCTCGCGGTACAGCTCCGTCCACTCCCACCGCCTGATGACCTCCTGTACCACCGGATGGAGCGACAATTCCGTCCCTCTCAGCTCCAGCCAGCCCTCCCTTGCCAGTTCATTGATTGCGTCTTTGGAATTCAGTCCAAGCATATCCGAAAAGATATTAATGTCCACGCCCTCTGCCGAAAACAACGAAAGCGCTTTCAGAATCATCTTTTTCCTCTCCTCCATCTCCCCCGCCTGAAAAATCACCCCGATGATATCCGCCACCGTATCCTGATACAGCCGCCAGTCCTTCACATAGTCCACCTTCTCGGGAGCGATATCCGAAAATCCCTTCTCCCGCAGGAGCGCCGTCGCCTGGGACACGGAGATGTGGCTGCACGCCACCTGCCTGGCAATCAGCTGCAGGGCCAATGTATGCCCGAACACCCTGTGGATCATCTCGTCCACGCAGTTCAGCTCCTCATCGTCCAGGTCTCTGCCGACATAGCGCTCGAACAGGTCATATAGATCGGCCCTGTCAGAAATCGCCTTTAAGGCCAGAGTGGCATATCCGGTCTTCGGAATCTCCAGGCGGCTCACTACGATGACCTTCCAGCCGATGTTCAGAATGGCGGAGAAGTCCTCGTCCGGCTCCCCGTCGAAATTGTCCACCACAAGGAGGATCCTCCTCCCTGCCGCCAGGTCCCGGAGCACCCTTAATTTCCTGTGGAAATAGTCCGATATGCTTTCCTCCGTATTCTTTTCCACGATATTGATGCGCAACTGGCTGTCGTCCGCGACCATCTTCTGTATGCTGCCGTTGTAGTACAGATACAGGACCGCGTCAAAGCGGCTGCGATGATCCGCGATATACCCCCGCACCAGCGTGCTCTTCCCCATGCCGCCCATACCGGTGAGGAACAGGCAGTTGGTTCCGTCCCGGTTCAGCCACTGCTCCATGGTCTGCAGCTCTTTTTCCCGCCCGAGCAGCACGGGCGGACGGTTGACCTGGCTGGATATGACGAAGGGCACTATGGTATCCGCGTACCGCTCTATCTCCTCCAGCTTCCGGATGACCTGATCCATGTCCTGATAGCGGCCGGGGCCAAAGTCGGTCAGCGTATGGTGGAAGAAATCCGGCAGCGCCCGGAACAGCCTGTCCTGATAATTCCTGTCCGCGAACAGGCAGTCGGCGAACTTATACTCAGCCCCTGTCTCGCAGTCCGGCGCTTCCGGCACCCGCCCGAACAGCAGCCAGAACAGCAGCGCCCCTACGCCGTAGACATCCGTATGCCTGCCCAGATTATGCAGATACCCCTTCTTCTGTTCATATGCCGCGAAGCCTTTGGTGCAGGCAAGCCTGTTTATCCTGCCGGATTCTCTCCCTTCCCTGTTCTTCGTTTTCCTGATGTCGCTCAGGCGTATGGGCGTGTCAAAGTCGAAAAGCTGGACCGCATGGGGGCTGCCCTCCAGCAGGAGGATGTTCTCCGGCTTCACGTCCAGGTACAGATACCCCTTCTCATGCATCCTGCCCAGGAACGCAGCGACGCTTTTCACAACGGAAACACATTCCTTGATGGATTCCATCCTCCTGCGTGAGAGCACCTCTCCCTCCTGGTACGTCAAGACGGTATAAATTGTATTGTTTTGCGTATAATTATCGATGGTATTGGATATATAATTGGTCAGGCCGCTGGTATGGAACAGCTCGTTGTGCAGGCCGTAGGAGGCTTCCATTTCGCTCCTGCACTCCCGGAAAATCCTTTCGTCAAGCTCGCTCCCGGGAACCAGCCTGTCGCCGTCCCGGTAAATGTCCGCCTCAAAGGGATAGCATTCCTTGATCAGGACAGCGTGCCGGTAACCCCTGTTGTCCAGGTAGGACGCGTCATACACAATGCCCGACATGCCCCTGCCCTTCACTTTCCCTATGGTATAGGTGACCGCACCCTTTTCACGATTCGAAACGCTCAGCAATGTGCCTTCCTTCAGGGCGATTCTTGTGTCCTCCATGTCATCCCGTCCTTTGTACCTGCCGTTTTTCTCTCTATTTTACACCATCCGGGGCATTTCTGGATTTGCCAGTGCGTCAGCTCCATTCCGCCGCATATCTGGCATCGATGTCGTGCTCCTTCACATAGAACAGCTCCCGCATGAAATCCCGGAACACCAGGAGCGGGAATTCGTTCTCCACCGCGTGCAGGATGATCCAGTCGAAGGGGTCCCCGGGATAGAGCTGCGGGTATCCCGTATCCAGCAGATAGCGGTTGATTTCGCAGATGCTCCTTCCTGTGTCTCCGCCGCGGGCCTGGTAGTCATTCCTTTTCAGCGCCGCCTTCACCCAGAACCTGTAGAATACCAGCAGTATGATGGTCTTATGCACCAACTGTTCCGACGCGTGTTCCCCGTTCAGAATCTTCTCCAGGCCGCCCCTGCTGGGGAAAGAGTCCTCCGCCCAGGCGTGGAGCAGTTCATTGTCCCGCAGTATGGGCTTCAGTGATCTGTCCGTATCCAGCTTTGCGATCCTGTTCCCGGACAGCCCCAGAATCTGCAGGTATGTCTCCCACAGGGAGCCGCCGGCCCGCGCGCTCCTGGTCCGCCTGCGCGCCTCCGGCTCTCCCGCCCGCGCCTCTTTGATCTCCCGGTCTGTGTCGTTGAAGGCGCGGTACAGCTTTTTCTTCTCTTTCGCCGCCAGGCCCTCCTCCCCGGAAATCTCCTCCCACATCCTGCGGATATATCTGTAGGCGGTGGCATTGTTGTAGCCAAACTGCTCAATGTTGCCGCTGATGTAGCGAATCAGCTCCTCCGGGCTCCTGAAGCGCCTGACCGCCGCGATGATGGATGCAGTGTAGAGGACCTCCTCCCCGAAGTCCAGCCGCTCCGGGTTCGGCCTGGGCACCCTGTCCAGGAGGTTCTGCGCTTCCGCGTAGCCCAGACGGTTGCTGATGGCATAGAAGTGAATGACCTCCTCCACATTGTGGCAGTCAAAGCCCCTGAGCAGGCATATGCGCCTCATGAAGTCCTCGGACTCCTCCACGGTCAGGCCGAAGGCAAAGCAGATGCGTATCGCGGTCTCCTTTTTGATCCTTTTGTGTTCCGTGTACCATTTTCTGATATTTCTCGGCAGGGGAATCTCCTTCTGCTCGAACCTGGATTTGATGAATGCTATCTTACCGTCGATATCCTGTCTGTCTCCCGTATATCCGTGCCTTACGAGGAAGGTATCCAGGGCCTCGTCGAAATTCCGGAACATGCTCACCACTTCGGCCAGCGCCGCGCTGTAGTCGATGTCGTCCTCCGGGTTGATGTCCCGGGCTCTGTTTTCAAGGGATTCCGTGTATGTATCCATGGAGGTCTCGCTTTCTATGTGTACTCTTATCAGGATTCTGTCATCAGACTTCCATTATACTTCCTGGTGCGGGAATGCACAAGATTTTGGCGCAAAATTAGTCGAAAACAAAATCATCCGTTTGCCGCAAGCCGGAACCGGATGATTTTTCGTGTAATTTTATTCAATTTGGAAGATTGACCCGCTGACCAATCTGAATCAGGTCCGCATCCCGAATCTGGGGATTGAAGGCCATGAGCCGCTGCAGGCTGATGCCGTTTCGAAACGCTATATGGGAAAGGGTCTCCCCTTCTGCCACTGTATAGCCCCGATAGACCGCCACCAGATATTCGTCCCCGCGCCTTAAGCCGAACATGGCATTTCCCTGCCCGTTGATTCTGAAGATGCCTTCCTGCCTCATGCGGCTCCCCGCCTCGTCATAGGAGTACAGGACTGCATGCCTGCCGGCATATTCCTCTCCCAGCGCCAGATGCACGTTCAGGAGGCATGGATACGCGTCCTTCTGCACCATGGAGAACTGTCTGAGGATATTGTTTCCCGGGAGCTGCTGCTTCACCTCATCGGGAATCACTGATTCGAAGGACACATCCACTGTGAAGGGAGCGTCGGCAGCGTAAATCTCCCCGCCGCTGATGCTGAACGTGACGCCGTTGCTGGTGTGCAGGGCCAGCGTGGCGTTCTTTCCCGCCAGCCTGCCCAGGATATCCGTGGGAATCTCAAAATGGTTCCCCACGAGGAAGCCCACATTCTGGCCCGTCCCGTTCCGGATGGCCTCGTCAAGCCGCTGCGCCATCACGTTCCAGTCATCGGTGGCGCCTTCAACGGAATCGCTGGCCACCGCCACCGCCCCATCCCCCGCAGCTTTCACCGGCTGGCCGGGCCTGATTACAGGCACCAGCACGAATATCAGGGCCGTCAGCAGCATTATCCGATTCTTTCCGATTATTATTCTTTTCATTTCGACACCTCTCTTTTGCATCTTTCTGCAATCTGTTAGTTTATTTCCTCACCCTCAGTATGCCCAATAGTCAAAAAATAATCATCTTTCAATGCAGATTTTCATACCATACCGCCGAAACGCTTTACAGTTCCAGTGCCTTTTCCTATAATAATGAAGAAGAGCATTCATATGGAACAAGAGAATTCCAATCATGTCGCATAAACAGAGAGCCGCATCAGAAAGCAGGTGATCATATGCCCAATGATGCCGAGATTTTCAAAACGGCCATCGATGATTTTCGGGAAATCCAAAGATATATGTCCTTGGCAAAGGAAGAAAATGCCTCCAGGACATATGCCGAGTTAAAGGAAAAGCATATATTGACAAGATAAAAGAGCGATAACAGGGCTATCGAAAACCGATAGCCCTGTTTCATTGATGCCGATATCTGTTGACGGCTGCATGTAGTCTATCTATCCAAGCTGGCTCTCCAGCACCTTCGCAGCCTCCGCGATGCAGTCGGGGATGCCCGCCGGGTTCTTGCCGCCTGCCTGGGCCATGCCCGGCTTTCCGCCGCCACCGCCGCCTACCTTTCCGGCGATGCCCTTAATCAGGTTCCCCGCGTGGGCTCCCTTGGAAAGGGCTTCCTCCGTGGCCATGGCAATCATGTTCACCTTGCCGCCTGCGTTGGACAGGAGCACGATGACGCCCTGCCCCAGCTTGGCTTTAAGCTGGTCGCCCAGATCCCGCAGCCCGTTCATGTCCACATTGTCCACGCTGGCCGCCAGGAGCTTCACGCCCTTTATCTCCACCACATTGTCCATCACGTCTCCCAGGGCCTCCTTGGCCGCTTTGGCCTTCAGGGACTCCAGTTCGGAAGACAGGGCCTTCACCTCCGCCGTCAGATGCCCGCACTTCTCCACCAGCGTGGCAGGCGTGGCCCGCAATACTCTCGCCGCCTCCTCGATGGTCTGCTCCAGCTCTTTATAATAGGTAAACACACCGTTCCCCGTCAGCGCCTCGATTCTGCGGATGCCTGCCGCGATACCGTTCTCGGACAGGATTTTGAAGGCCGCGATGGCGCTGGTATTGGCCACATGGGTGCCGCCGCAGAGCTCCACGGAAAAGTCTCCCATCTTCACCACCCGGACCTCCTCGCCGTACTTCTCGCCGAAGAGGGCCATGGCTCCGGTCTTCCTGGCATCCTCGATGCCCATCACTTCCGTCACTACAGGGAGATTGGCCGCAATCTGCTCGTTTACGATTGCCTCCACCCTGTCCAGCTCTTCCTTAGTCATGGCCGCGAAATGGCTGAAATCGAAGCGCAGTCTCTCTCCGTCCACGTAGGAGCCGGACTGTTCAACATGGCTGCCCAGCACCTCCCGCAGAGCCTTGTGGAGCAGATGGGTGGCGCTGTGGTTCTTGCAGGTGTCGCCCCGCTTCGCGGCATCCACCGTAAGCGTGGCGGCGTCCCCCACCTTGAGCATGCCCTTGGTGACAATGCCGATGTGGCCTACCTTGCCGCCCAGGAGCTTTACGGTATCCCTCACCTGGAAGCTGCCGTCCGCCGTAGTGATGACGCCTGTGTCGGCATTTTGGCCGCCCATGGTGGCATAGAAAGGAGTCTCCTCCACGATGATCGTGCCGGTCTGGCCGTCCGTCAGGGCCTCCACCAACTCGCTCTCCGTGGTCAGCACGGTAATCTTGGAATCATGCCGAAGCCTGTCATAGCCTACGAACTGAGTGGTGACGGACGCATCGATGGACTCGTACACCGTCACGTCCGCTCCCATGTAATTGGTGGTCTTGCGGGCTTTCCTGGCCGTTTCCCTCTGATGCTGCATGCACACGCCAAAGCCCGCCTCATCCATGGTGAAGCCCTTCTCCTCCAGAATCTCCTGGGTCAGGTCCGTGGGGAAGCCGAACGTGTCGTACAGCTTGAAGGCGTTCTCCCCGGAGAGCTCCGTGGTTCCCGCCGCTTTCATCTCCTCTTCCATCTGGGCCAGGATGCTCAGGCCCTGGTCGATGGTCTTGTCGAACTTGTCCTCCTCCTGGGTGAGGACATTCAGGATAAAGGCCCTCTTCTCCTCCAGCTCGGGATACCCGTCCTTGCTCTCATCGATCACGGTCTCGCTTAAGGACGCCATGAACTTGTCCCGGATGCCCAGGAGCCTGCCATGTCTGGCCGCCCGTCGGATCAGGCGGCGGAGCACATAGCCGCGGCCTTCGTTGGAGGGCAGGATGCCGTCGCTGATCATGAAGGTGGTGGAGCGGATATGGTCCGTAATCAGGCGGATGGACACGTCCTTCTTCTCGTCAGCCTCATACTGTGTCCCTGCAATCTGGCAGATCCTGTCCCGGATGGCCTTCATGGTGTCGATGTCGAACACCGTGTCCACGTCCTGCACCACCACGGCCAGGCGCTCTAAGCCCATGCCGGTGTCGATGTTCTTCTGGGCAAGCTCCGTGTAATTGCCCTTTCCGTCGTTGTCGAACTGGGTGAACACATTGTTCCACACTTCCATGAAACGGTCACACTCGCAGCCCACCTTGCAGTCGGGCTTGCCGCAGCCGTATTTGATCCCTCTGTCATAGTAGATCTCGGAACAGGGGCCGCAGGGGCCTGCGCCGTGCTCCCAGAAATTGTCGCATTTTCCGTTCTCGTCCCGCTAGAAGCGGGTGATCTTATCAGCGGGCACGCCGATTTCTTTCGTCCAGATTTCAAAGGCCTCCTCGTCCTCGCAGTAGATGGAGGGGTAGAGCCGCTCCGGATCCATGCCCACCACTTCCGTCAGGAACTCCCAGCTCCAGCGGATGGCTTCATGCTTGAAGTAGTCCCCGAAGGAGAAGTTGCCCAGCATCTCGAAGAAGGTCAGATGCCTGGCGGTCTTGCCCACGTTCTCGATGTCGCCTGTGCGCACGCACTTCTGGCAGGTGGTGACCCTGCGCCTGGGCGGAATCTCCTGGCCTGTGAAGTAGGGCTTCAGGGGAGCCATGCCGGAATTGATGATCAGCAGGCTGTTGTCGTTGTGGGGCACCAGGGAAAAGCTCTTCATTTTCAGATGTTCTTTGCTCTCGAAGAAATCCAGGTACATTCTTCTCAGTTCGTTTACGCCATATGGTTTCATGTGTTCTTCCTCCCGGTTTATCGAAAGCCCCTCTGGGATACGGAGGCTTTGGATGCTTGTTTTTTCCTAGCGTCTATTATACATGATAATAGAATCCTGTCATTGGATTCTATTATATCACGTATTTTTATTTTGTATAGTAGATTTTCTGCTATCCCTCACTGTTCCCCGTCCGCTATCTTCTTCGCCACCACCACGAACCGTCCGTCCGTCTCCTGGTAGTCGCAGGTGGAGAGTGTCAGGAGCTGGTCGCCGTACTGCGCCGTCACGCCTGTATCATAGAGGGACAGCGCCGCCATCTCCTCCATGGCGGAATCGAACTCTTGTTCTCCATTGGCATCTATGAACTGGTAATACTTGAAGACGATTTCCGTCTCCTTGTACACCTTCGACCGGAACACATACATGATCTGATAGGTGCCCTTCTCGTAGATGGTGTCGAATTCTATAACAGGATGCTTCTCGTAAAAGGACTTATCCTTGTACTGATCCAACTGCCCGAACATCCTGCCATTGCGCATATGGTGCCCGTACAGGATATAGTTCGTGCTGGGCTCCAGCACATTGCAGTCCTTGTCCATGAAAATCGTGCCGTTCTTGTCGTATTCCTGGTTCATGTTGTGGTCCAGGTAATACTCATTGTCCGTAGTCTGCATCACCGGATAATCGATATAGGTATCGTCGATTTTCACCCAGCCGATCAGCTTCCGGTTCTTCAGCAGCAGGTTCTTGTACTCCTCCAGCACCTCCCGCGGCTCGGCCTCCCCGTCCAGCGTGTAGAGCGGGCCGGGATCCGGCGTGACAGACGGAGCGATGACAGGCTTCTCCTTCAGCTCGCTGAGGGCATCATAGGCGCTCCGGGTCCGGTAGTCATAGTAGGAATAAACCGCGAAATATCCCAGGCAGCACACCGCCACGGCGCTGCACGCCAGCAGGATGAGCTTCCTGCGCCTCTCCCGCTTCCTGAGCTCCTGGGCCACGATTCCTTCCAGGGCCGCGCTGTCCGCCTCCGGAGCCGTCCCCTGTCCGTCCAGGGCCGCGGCATTTTGCCCCGCACGGCCTGACTGCCCTTCTTTCCTGATACGGCCCCGTCGGCTTTCCCGCTCCGGCCGTCCCGCACGGCCCGCGCCGCCCTGTCCGCCCTCTCCCGTCCGCCCGGCCCCGGCCTTCCTACGCCCGGAGGCCTTCGCC
>CAMQOJ010000113.1 GCA_947003375.1 uncultured Lachnospiraceae bacterium | reverse complement strand
ATCACCGTCATGGGCATGACCACATTGGTGGCGCCATTGCCAAGATACCCTACCCCCTGACCGATGAAGATCTGGTCAACAATGTTGTACAAGGCGTTGACCACCATGGAAATGATGCTTGGGACAGCAAACGTAAGGATCAGCTTTCCAATCCGTTCCGTCCCCAGCGGATTTGTTTTTGTTACGGTTGTATCCATTTTCTTACCTCCTGAATTCATACAATTATTGCGGGGACCCCGTCCTACCCATAGCGGTCTCCCTTTTCCGTCAATTCCATATTTTCCTGCATTTTCTCCAGTACATCGAGGAACACCTTCAGTTCTTCTTCCCCAACGCCTGCCGTAAGCCTCTTTTCCAGCAGGGCAACATGCCGCTCCACCTGCTCCTTCATTTCCACAGTATGTCTGGTGGGCAGTATCTTTTTCAGACGGTCGTCACAGGAAACCTTTTCCCTGCGGATAAAGTCCTGCGCCTCCATTTTTTTCAAAAGCGCAGAAGTATCAAAGACTCTGATACTTTAAAATAACTCTGTCGCCTAATGGTCTTAATTTCATTCTTCTTACCTGCTTTTCTTTCTGTTGTTAGCACTCTCCTTTTTTGAGTGCTAACCTTTGCAATACCTATTAAACCACATTTACACTTGATTGTGAATTGAAAATATGGTATTATCAATGACAAAAACGCAATAATCGAGGTAAACCTATGAATACAGACCAGTTAAAGAGCTTTATCCAGGTTGCAGAAAACCTGAACTTTGCGAGAGCTGCTGAAATTTTAAAGATTACCCAGTCAGCCGTTTCCCGGCAGATCCACTCGCTGGAAGATGAACTGGGGACAAAGCTTCTGCACCGCACTACCAGGACAGTTACCCTTACCCCCGCCGGGATCAGCTTTCTGGAAGACGCGAAACATGTTATGGGAAGACTGAAAATTGCCGGGCAGAAACTGCAGCGCCACCAAAGCACAAACATGCAGGTCCTAACCATCGGATGCCAGAACGAGGCCAATCTGGACCTGCTCTGCAGGATACTGAAATCCTGCCGGAACGAAATGCCGGAGCTTTATCCATTCCTGAAAGTAATCCCTCACAGATCCATCCTGAATCTTTTCTACCAGGATGAGTTGGATCTGCTGTTTGGTTTCCAGGGTGATATTCCCATAAAGAGCAATACAGTCTATAAAGAGTTATTCAGGATACCCCTGTGCTGTATCGTTCCCGATGCACACCCCTATGGGGCCAGATCCGAACTGTCAATAGAGGAGCTTTACCTGGAGAACATCGTTGTCTGTAATTCCTACGCAATCCCTTCCAGTGTTGCGGAAATGCAGAATCAGATCTCACAGCACATTTTACCCGAATCCACTTATGTGTGTGAAAACCTGCAGGTGCTTCTTACCCTTGTAAGAGCAGGATATGGCTGTTCCGTCCTTCCCCAGATGAACTTTGCAAACACGGATATCCGCGCAATTCCCTTAAAAGACAGCGAGCCGCTGTCCTATGGCCTCTTTTTTAAGAAAAGCTCACAAAGCCCTCTTTTGAAAAAATTTATTGGTATTGTGACAAACACCTCTTACCAATAACAGAAAAAAGCGATATGGGTACTGGAAAGTATCCGTATCGCTTTTTCGCTCAATGGACGTCTTCTCTTCCTCCTGCTTATCTGATAGTCCAACTGAACTATACTGCATAACGCTGAATGCTGCCTAATGTAATCATGCGAATGAACCAGTCAGCGTTATGCAGTCTGGTTTCACGGCAAGTGAAATCGTTAAGCAGTATAAATTCACCTATCACTGTTAGCCGACGGTTTCCGGGTGCATACGACAGCCCATCCAATCCCTGAGCGGGAATCAGATGGGCTGTTTTTTGACGATATAGGAGCATAATGCAAAAGTACCAGAAAAAATTTCTATTTCCTGCAACAATGTTACCCTGTCATACGAATATATCAATAGGGAAAGACGGTAAGGCCATGAACCTGACCCAAAATATTTTCTTGGCAGCTCTTCGGGCGCTCCCTACTTACGACCCGAAAAGAGCCACCTTTCGCAAAAAGAGGAACATCTCCATCATTTATGGAAATGCTCCTCTTTGTTAAACCTTCCCTTTACATCCTTTTTCTTTTCCAGGCCCGGCAACCGGCCAATAAGAGGCATGCGGCGCCACTGATGGCAAACGCTGCCAGAGCCCATATGGAAAATCCCTCAAACGGCTCTTGTCCTGTCCTGGGAGACACATTCGGGGCTGCGGCTGCTTGCGTCTGTGCGTCGTCCTGAGTCCCCTGTTCATTGTTTCCGCCATTTCCCTGGTTCCCGGTATTTCCGCCGTTCCCATTGTTTACATTGTCCACAATATGTCCACCATTTCCCTGGTCCCCATTCGGAATGCCATTGCCCTCATCCTTCTTTTCGCCGAAGAGGAAAGTGCTGAAATGGGTTACGGTAAATGTGACGGTTCCATCGCCATTTATCCGGAAGCTGACCTCTTCCCCCTTGCCGTCCTGGGAATAATGCACAACCGTAAGCTTCTTCGCATCCAGCCCGGCGGGAATGGGCATCGTGATGGTCATCGGCACCTTCAGTTCATGCACAGAAGCGTCACCATTTATCAGGCTGATGTCCAGCTGTACGCTCTTGGCGTATTTATTGGAGAGCACGTCCACCATATTCTCAGGCTTAGCCACATCCACCTGAAGGGTAATGCTGCTGCCGTCTGCCGCGTTCAGCGCAGCCCCCGCCACTGAAATCTTGGAGGAATCAATCATGGCCCCTGCCGCCTCTGTCACCGCAGGAGACGCCACTGTAATACCTTTCTGTTCCGCATAGAGTTGTTCCAGCTCTCTAATCTGCTCCAGTACCTTTGCATCTGTCTGCATGGCCATGGCGATTTCGGAGGGATTGGCTTTCCCTGCGATGGCTGCCGCTGCCTTGGCCGCGTCACCGCCCGCCTCTTCCAGCGCCTTTTGGACAGCGTCGCTCACAGTGGACACTGTGGTCGTAGTATCATAAATATCAGAAGCATTCCCCAAAAATCCGTTTGCGCAAGTATTGATATCCCCACTGAGCGCCCAGACCCTTACATAGTACTTCCCCTCACCATAAAAATCGATTCTGTGGGAAAAATCATTCTCTGTCTTATCCGGGTTGTACTGTCCGCTCCAGCTAATCACCCTGTTGGAGGAATCCTTGTACAGCTCTGCCATATATCCGCTGGCACCCTCCACCTTGTTCCAGTGAATCAAGCCAGGAACCTCCTCATCCCACCAGCATTCGGTGGTTCCCAGTTTCTGTCCCGGTCTTGTATACTCCTTTATTTCAGACCAGTCGGACCAGTCACTGGACTCATAGCGCTCACTGTCATACTCGTCCAATGCTCTTGCGCGGAATCTAAAGACTGCTTTATCGTCATCCGCCTTAACATCAATATACATCCGCAGACTTGAATCACGTAATACAAGAGACTCTCCCATTTGGCTTGGGTTATAGTTAATAAAAGGCTCCCAGCTCTCGCCTCCGTCTCTGCTTATCTGTGCCTCATATCCATACCAGCCGTTTGCACCTTCCACGGCAGGCCAGCTAGGCATCCAGTCAGACCAGCTGATTTCAGGCGTAGCGAGCTTTATCTTCCCTGTAGGAGTCTCAGTCCCTGTCTGCCCGGAATCTCCGCCCTCCGGGGTGCCGGGTGCAGGCTCTTCGCTCTCGCCGCCGGCCGCGTCGCTCCCGCTTCCTGTATCCCCAGATGAAGATTCGTCCCCTCCATCGTCCCCGGGCGTGGATTCCCCGCCTCCGACAGCATCCTCTTCCGGCTTCACGGCTTCTCCATCCCCGGGTGTGGCCTCTCCGCTTTCAGGGGCCTCCGATGTCTCCGCACCCCCGGCTTCTGTCTCTCCGCTCTCAGGCGCTGCCCCCGGCTCCGCGCTTTCCTCCAGTATCTGGCCGGTAGCCTGTACCGTCCCCATACCGGTCTGTCCCCCTAAAAAGGCAGCCAATACCAGGATTCCGATTCCTTTCAATACCTTTCTCTTCATTTCCCGCAAAACTCCTTTCTGAATTGTATGCGTCCCAGAATCCGCACCTTCCCCTTATCAAAACGCATATCATATCCAGCATTATAAAAGATGCCGCGCCTTTTGTGGTATGCTGCCGGCAGAATTTCAGGGAAAATTTAGGACTTCAGAACTGGAAATAGATAAAGGTGGACGCATCGTATTCCGGCCCGTAGACCCCAAAAATCAAAATGCCAAAAATCAGCATATAGTAGACCAGCCAGCGGAACCATATATTCTGCCGCGCCAGCGCAGCTTTGAAGTCCGTTCCCCGTTTTTTCAGATAATCCACCAGCATCAGGATAACCAGCCCCAGAAGCATGAGGAAGAAAGACTTTTCCGACAGGGCGATGGTCTGGATTCCCAGCATGTTATCCGGGGCGAAAAAGCTGAAGAGCCCGATATTGTATATGCTGTGCCAGAGCATCTGCAGGGCTGTCTCCAGGCTCTCTGCCCGGAAAAAAAGCCAGGCAAAGTCCACCAGCAGGAAGGTGACGACTCCCTGCACCAGACGATAGCTGCCGCAGTCAGTATGGATATGCAGCTTCTCCTGCAGCCGGGCGCGTAAAGATCCGGTCAAATCTCCTGCTACCTGATACAGGCCGTTGAGCATCCCCCACACCACGAAATTCCAGCCGGCACCGTGCCAGAGGCCGCTGACGGCAAAGGTCAAAAGGAGATTTCGGTATTTCCTCCCCTTTCCGCAGCGATTTCCTCCCAGAGGAATGTAGACGTAATCCCTGAACCATGTGGTCAGGGAAATATGCCAGCTGCGCCAGAATCCGCTTACCGTAGTGGCAAAATAGGGACTTTTGAAGTTCTTCGTCAACGTAAAGCCCATCACCCGCGCTGCGCCTACGGCGATATCAGAGTACCCCGCGAAGTCACAGTATATCTGGAACGCGAAAAGGAGGGTGGCCAGGGCGATCTGCATTCCGGAGTAGCAGGTGTAGTCCCCGTATACAGTATCGACCAGTACGGCGATGCGGTCAGCTATGACTAACTTCTGGAAAAAGCCCCAGCCCATCAGCAGCAGTCCGTCCTTCACCCGCCGGAAATCGAACTTATGTGGTTCGTATAACTGATGCATGAGGTTTCTGCTGCGCTCGATAGGGCCGGCCACCAATTGGGGGAAAAAGGAAATGAACAGGGCATACCGCAGAAAATTTCGCTCTGCCGGAATCTCCCCCCTATGGACATCAAAAAGGTAGCCCAGAGCCTGAAAGGTATAGAAGGAGATGCCCACCGGCAGCAGTACGTCAAAAACCGGCATCTGTATCGATATGCCCAGAAACCCGCATAATTTCCCGATACTGTCTGCGGCAAAGACATAATACTTAAAGAAAAACAGGATTCCCAGGTTAAGCAGGATACATCCTGCCAGAAACCATCTTTTCCTCTTCTGCGATTTTTTGTCAGGACGTTGTCCGCAGGCTGCGAGGATGAGGGCGCTGCCCCATGTGGCCACAGTGCAGACCAGAATCAAAAGGGCATACCCGGGATTCCAGCTCATATAGAAATAATAGCTGGCCGCCAACAGCCACAGATATTTCACCCGTTGGGGAATCAGATAATATATCAGAACGACAATCGGGAAAAAAACCAAAAAATGAACAGAATTAAACAGCACCGCGTATCCCCTCCATTACCTTTTTCCTTCCCCATAGAGCATCTCCATGACGAACTGCGTCACCTTTTCAGCGCCTGATTCGTTCAGGTGATGGTAACCGTTGAACGCATCCTCAAAATCCTGCGCCGTCAGGCCAATTTCATCGTAATACCGGTTGCAGTCCAGATAGTATACACCCTCGCTCTCAGCAAGGTCCGCAATCTTGTCGGTACAGCTGGCGTAATTGATGGAACGGATATATACGTCATACATCGGGGCCATGACTACATAAAAAGGGACTCCCTCGCTCCGGCATAGCTGAGCCAGCTTGTGGAAGTGCCGTATATTGGGTTCGGAAATGACCCACTCCGTAGGATTGTATTCCGACTGGGCATACTGTTGAACCGTATCCTCGGACATAGAGGTCTTGCTGGGGTGGAAAGAGGAGAATTCCTTTATGCCCTCTGTATAGAACTCCAGGTTTGAGCCGATTGTCACAATATCTTCCCAATTGCTATGGCATCTGGCAATGGGCAGCAGCGCATAGCTCCAATTATAGCTCTCATACTGCTCCATAACGGCCTCCAGCTTCGTCATGCCGAAGCGCATCCCGTCAATATTCGCCTCTTTTTTCCAATTCCGGTCAGGGGTATCGCCATACCGCCAGTTATTGTTGTCATCCAGAGAAAACGCTTCCAGGATAATGGCCTCCGGATGCTGATAGTGCAATGCCTCTTTCACGTTGAAATAGGCCTGGACGGTATTCTGGGAGTTGGAGGCCAGGATATAGCTGCTCATCCCTGTCGTCCGGGCTATGACGGAGGGGTCAAATGTGGCATAGGCGTGGCTGCTTCCCACCACCAGCACCTGCGCCTCCCCTTTTTCCAATGCATAAAAACCATGCCATGTGCGGACGATCTCATTGGAGGGGTACAGCAGCAGCACCGCAGCTTTCCATCCTGCCAAAAAGAGCAGGCAGAAGAACAGCCCTTTCATGAAACGCTTTAACTTTACCCTCTTCTGCTTCCCCAAGTGTCTCTCCTCTATCATACGGTATTCCGCTATCGGTTCAATGCCGTGCCTGGCTCTTCTAACCGATAAAGCCCTTCCCTTATGATATAGGAAATCCCATCGTTTGTGGTCTGCTGCCAGCAGACATTTTCCAACAAAAATCCCCACATATCGATATGCGGGGATAAACTGCTATAGCTTATTCTTTCGATTCAGAATACACCAGCCAGGGGCTGTAATATTCCTCCGGTGCGGGATCCGGCATAGGGCTTGAGGAGTACTCATTGGGCCGGCCTGAATATACCTGAACGGTAAACCTGTATTTTTTGTTCGGCCCCGGTATCAGATACTCTGCCGCGATATAAATCCCGCCATGTCCATCCTCTTCAATACTTCTCTTTGACCAGGTATTGTTCAACACATAAGCGCCTGTCTGGTCATAAACGGTCACATTGAAAACATCATCATCTTCATAGTCGTCAAGATTGTCCCAGACAGCATAATAGCGCTTTCTGTTATCGATTTCATACGTTCTCCACGCAAACCCTGTGGGGGAGGCCAGTGGAGGGGCCGATTCCCCGGTGTATTCGAACACGTCCGACACCACGAAAGGACTGTCCGCATACCGGACGCCATCCCCGGTAGCCGATACCGTAAAATAATAGTACCCATTCGCCTCCAGCCATGGCGTGATATTCCAGTTTTTGACTTCTCTGTTTCTGGAAGTGCCTCCAAATCTTATAGAATCCTCATAATACCAGCCGTCCGCGTTTGCATCTGGCGCGTCCGCTGTATCCTTTCTGTACACCCTCATCTGAAACCAGGCTTCGTCCCCTGCTCCCGCCCCTGGTACATTGTCCCAGACCGCGGTTCCTGTCTCCCCATCCCAGTGGGGGTTCTCCGGCGCGGGCAGAACCGTAAGTTCAGCCCCCCCGTCCGATTCTCTGTCTGCTCCCTGCCGCAAGGCAGACAGCCCCGCTGCGCCAAGCCCGGTAATCGCTGCCAGAATCAGCGCAGCCGCAGCCCACATCCCTCGGCGCCCCCCCGGAAAAAAGCCTGCCGCACCTGCCGCATGGACTGATACCGCTTGTCCGGATCCAGATTCCTGCATTTGCGGATGACCTTTTGATAGCGTGGCTTCCGGATGCCGTCCCCCAGAAGCTGTTCCAGGGTCACCCCCAGGGCATAGATGTCCGCCCGCTCGTCCGTCTGGGCGAAGCCGTACTGCTCCGGCGGCGCGAATCCCCGGGTTCCCAGCAGCCTGGTATCCTGCTCTGCCCCTTCCCTGGGCATCCGGGCGGCATCGAAGTCGATGAGGCGCACATGGCA
Organism: uncultured Lachnospiraceae bacterium; assembly: GCA_947003375.1. Taxonomy (GTDB): domain Bacteria; phylum Bacillota; class Clostridia; order Lachnospirales; family Lachnospiraceae; genus Acetatifactor. Next base: position 2,470 of record CAMQOJ010000113.1, on the reverse strand, counting down.
TTCTTCCGTGATGAGGATGTTGGAGGGCTTGATATCCCTGTGGATGATGCCCTTTCCGTGGAGGAATTCCAGCACGGCGCACAGCTCCCGGACCACCTGCCGGAACTGCTTCCCGGACAGCTCCGCTTTCCCGGATGTCTGTCCCTCTATGTATTCCTCAATCACAGTGGTGGAGTCCTCGGTGATGGCGACCTCGTACAGCCTTGGCAGGCCGGGATGAGGATTCATCTGTAGCGTCTGATAGACCGGGTGCCGCCCGGCCAGCTTTTTTCGGACAAGCACCCGGGAACCGCCCTTTTCCCGTACCAGATGCACCGTGCTTTTATCGCTCTGCTTCAGCAGCCGTATTTCTTCGTATTCCATTCGTTTTTTACCCCCAAATTTCGTATCCATGGAAAATTATGCTCTTTGGATTTTTTCATTGTCGTACCGCCAATCCTTTGGTAAAATAGAATACATGGCATGACAAGGCTATTATATCAAATCGCTGAAAGAGAAACAATATGGAAAAGAAAACCACTGATGAACTGAGACATGAAATCAAGGCCGCAACGGACATTGAGGATTATCTGAATAGCAACAGGGAAGAACTGGCTCTGCGCAGCCTTACCCAATATCTGGATACCCTGCTGTCCCGCAAGGGCATCAACAAGGCGGAGGTCGTACGTGGCTCCCTGCTGAGCCGGGCCTACGTGTACCAGATATTTTCCGGAGAAAAGATGCCCTCCCGAGATAAGCTGATTGCACTGGCATTCGGCCTGCACCTTTCCGAAGAAGAGGCACAGGCCTTGCTGAAAGTGTCAAAGAATCAGGAGCTGTATGCAAGGGACCGCCGGGATGCCGTCATCCTGTTTGCCCTACAGCGGAACATGCCGATTTTCAAGGCCAATGAGCTTCTGTTCGAGCACGGCCTTGAGACCCTGGGGGTGCCGGAGGAGTAATGGCCTGTACAAGACCATCCTATTTCCCCATCTTCTCCCGCAGCACTTCCTTGGCCTTTTCCAGCTGATTGTCCGGATGCTCCTCGCTTCCGTAATAGGCTTCGCCATCGAATTCGCAGACGATATCCGGCTCTATGCCAAGGCCATGGATATTGTTGCCGTTTGGCGTGTAATAGGCGCTGATGGTGACCTTCGCCGCCGAGCCGTCCCGGAAAGGGATAATCTGCTGCACGATGCCCTTGCCAAACGTGGTGGTCCCCACCAAAGTGCCCAGCTTGTAGTCCTTGATGGCTCCGGCCATGATTTCCGCTGCGCTGGCGGAATTCATGTCCACCAGTACCACCAGCGGCACGTCCAGCTCCTTGTCGCCCTCACAGGTGTATTCCGCCCGCTTCCCGTTCTTGTCCTCCGTGTATACAATCATGCCCTTCGGCAGAATCATCCGCGCCATGTCCACCACGGCACTCAGGCTCCCGCCGGGATTCCCCCGGAGATCCAAAATCAACCCCTTCATATCGGATTCCCGCACGGAAGCAAGCGCATCTTCGAACTGCTTGACGGACACGTCGTCGAATTCCGTCAACTGGATATAGGCCATGCCGTCCTCCAGCATCTCGTGCTCCACCGTAGGGGTCTCCACCTTCCTGCGGGTGACGGTGACCTCCAGGTAATCGGATTCCCCCTCCCTGACTATGGTCAAGGTCACATCTGTATTCTCAGGTCCCTTGATTAGGGATACTGCCTCTGTCAGGCTCAGCCCATAGGTAGACTCGCCGTCCACTTCATAAATCAGGTCATTGGCACGCAAATCCACCTCTTCCGCCGGCGCGCCCGCGATGACGCCACTGATCTTGGGCAGGCCGGTGGCCGTATCCTGGCTGACATAGGCGCCGATTCCAAAATAGATGCCTTCCGTCTGCTCCATCAGCTCGTTCAGCTCCTCCGCGGTATAGTATTCGGAGTAAGGGTCTCCCAGGGCCTGGAGCATCCCTCTGTAGATGCCGTCCTGAAGCTCTTCATCCGTTACGTCATGGAGATAGAAATAATTGTTGATGGTATTCTCCAGCGTCTGCATCTTGTTCAGCACAGAAGCATCGATGGCCGAGTCCTCCAAAAACGAGACCTCCTCTGCCCCCTTGGCATTCTGGCCGGACTCCACCAGGTTCTGGACATAAAGGCCCAGATAGCAGATGGCCAATACCAGCAATGCTCCCGAGATGCCCGTAATCAGACCAATCAGGAACAGACCTTTCCCAGTGCCCCGCTCTCCCCGCGGCGGCCTGCCAGGCCCCTGCATCCCGCCGTAATTCACCGGCCGGGGGGCCTCCCCTGTGCCAGAACCGGAAAGATTATCAAAATATGCCTGATTCTCATCCATACCTATTCCTCCTATTAAAATCGCTGCGCGATGGCACTAAAGCGCAAAGTCCCTTCGGCACACATCCTATGAGAGCATCTTTCATTCGAAAGTACTCTCATGAAAATTGCTCTCGTGCTCCCTCGCGACTTTGCTGTCAAATCGCTGCGCG
>CAMQOJ010000112.1 GCA_947003375.1 uncultured Lachnospiraceae bacterium | reverse complement strand
AAATGTCAAATCGCAAAGCAAAAAGGAATCTAGCAAGGCGGGTCTGTGGCTCCGTATCCGAAGGAACTGGGGTCTGTACCTCATGCTGCTTCCGGCGTTGATACTGTTGTTTCTGTTTTCGTATAGACCTATGTATGGGGTGCTGATATCCTTCAAAGAGTACAAGGCCGCAAAGGGAATCCTGGGAAGCGCCTGGGCCGACCCCTGGTTCAAGTACTTCAAGAAGTTCTTCGATTCCTTCCAGTTCGGCACTACGATTAAGAATACCCTGATTATCACAATCTACGGGCTGCTCGTCTTCCCGGTGCCAATCATATTGGCCCTGGGCATCAACCAGATGCGGGACGGGAGATACCGCAAGATTTTCCAGACCATTACATACATGCCCCATTTCATTTCCACGGTGGTCATGGTAGGCCTGATCACACTGCTGCTCTCCCCCGGAAGCGGCGTGTTCGGCGCCATCTGCAACGCGCTGGGCTTCGAGGCGCCCAACCTGATGGGAAGCGCAGGGGCCTTCAAGCATCTGTACGTGTGGACGGACGTCTGGCAGCATGCGGGATGGGACAGCATCATCTTCCTGGCGGCCCTTGCGGGGGTAGACCCAAGCCTCTACGAGGCGGCCACGGTGGACGGGGCCACTGCCCTCCAGAAAATCAGGCACGTGGATATCCCCATGTTGATGCCCACAGCGGTGATTATGCTGATCATGAGGATGGGCAATCTGATGAACCTGGGTTTCGAGAAGGTATACCTGATGCAGAACGACCTTAACCTGTCAAGCAGCGAGGTCATCTCCACCTATGTGTACAAAATCGGTGTGATCAACACCCAGTACAGCTACTCGGCAGCCATCAACCTGTTCAGCACCATCGTGAACTTCGTGCTCCTGATCACCGTCAACGAGATTTCCAAGCGGCTTAGCGAGAACAGCCTGTGGTAGAAAGGAGGAGATGAAATGGCAGCGATAGCAGCGACCAAGAAAGTGAAGAAGAGCGGCGCGGACAAGGCATTCCAGTTTATGCTGTATCTATTGTCGATTGCGCTATTGATCCTGGTAGTGTATCCCTTGTATTTTGTGGTAATCGCGTCCTTCAGTGACCCCTCCGCAGTGGCCAGCGGCCAGGTATGGCTCTGGCCCAAGGAATTCACCCTGGACGGCTATGAGGAGATATTGAAGCACAGCGAGATATGGATTGGGTACAGGAACACCATCCTATATACAGTGGCGGGAACCATATTCGCAATGATAGTCAATATTTTCGCGGCATATGCGCTTTCCAGGAAGGATTTGGTGGGGCGCAGGTTCCTGATGCTCCTCTTCATCTTTACCATGTTCTTCAACGGAGGCCTGATACCCACCTTCCTGACGGTAAAGGATTTTCATCTGTACAACACCTATGCGGTGATGATCGTCCCGTTCGCGGTGTCCACCTACAACATCATCGTGGCGAGAACCTTCTTTGAGACCACCATACCGGAGGAGCTCAACGATGCCGCCAAGATAGACGGATGCGGGAACCTGCGCTATTTCTTCAAAATAGTGGTGCCCCTGTCCAAGGCGATTCTGGCCGTCATCGGGCTGTGGACGGCGGTAGGATTGTGGAACTCCTATTTCAACGCGCTGATTTACTTAAAGGACGCCGACAAGTATCCGCTGCAGCTGATCTTAAGGAACATCCTGATTACCAGCAACATGCAGATGTCCTTCGGAAGCGGCGAGGCCATGCAGATCGCAATCCGGCTTTCCAACCTGATGCGCTATTCGGTCATCATCGTATCCACCTTGCCGATAATGTGCTTCTATCCGTTCGTACAGAAATACTTCAACCAGGGCGTCATGATTGGAGCGGTAAAAGGATGACCTCGGTCATTCCCATCAATATGCAGCAAATAAGCAACCAAACATATGCAATCAAAAGGAGGAAAGAAGTATGAAAATGAAAAAGGTTCTCAGCCTTATGCTCGCGGCTACGCTGACGCTTTCGCTTTCAGCCTGCGGCGGTAAGGACAGTGGCCAGGAGTCCCAGGGCGGATCTAAGGAAGAGGCGTCCGGTTCCTCGCAGGAGGAGGCTCCCTCTGAGGAGGAAGCGGACGGCGCGGACGCGGGGGAGGCCGACGGCTCCCAGGAAAGCGCCGGTGGGTCGGGCATGCAGATTACCGAAGAGCCTGTGACCCTGACGGTGCTTACCACCCGCTGGGGAAACATGGGCGACAGCTTCACCAACAATGAATTCCTGCAGCAGCTGGAAGCAGAGACCAATGTGCACATCGAATGGCAGGTGCAGTCCCTGAACGACTGGGGCGAGCAGAAGGGAATCATGCTGGCAGGTGGCGAGCTGCCGGACATCATCTTCGGCAACCAGACCTTCAACGACGCGGACATCATGAACAACTCTGAGCTGTTCATGCCCCTGGACGACCTGATCGACCAGTACATGCCCAACTATAAGAAGGCCCTGGAGGAGATGCCTGACCTGAAGAAGGTCTGTACCTTCCCTGACGGACAGATGTATTCCATGGGAAAGAACCTTCCCCTTCGTCCCAAGTCCTGCAACCAGCCGATTATCAATAAGCAGTGGCTGGACAATCTGAACCTGGAAGTGCCTACCAATGTGGACGAGCTCTACGAAGTGCTGAAGGCATTTAAGGAGCAGGACGCCAACGGCAACGGCGACCCCAATGATGAGATTCCCATTTCCGGTTCCAAGGGAATTTCCATGGATCTCCTGAACCCCTGGGGCATCACGGACCTCAATGGCTACAAAATGTTAGTCAATGAGGACGGTTCCCTGACCTATTATCCTACCTGTGAAGCATATAAGGAAGGATTGAAGTGGCTGAATAAACTGTATGCGGAAGGAATCATCGATCCGGAGGCCTTTACGCAGGACGATGCCATGCTGACAGCGAAGCGTCAGGATCCCAATGTGTCCAGGGTAGGACTTGAATACGCCTGGACGGCAGATTCCAACTTCGGACAGTGGTCTTCCGAATATACCATCATCCCGCCTATCGCAGGTCCTGACGGAAAATGCTATACCGGCGGCGATGTCAACGGCGTCTCCAGTATCGTAAGGAACGAAGTCATGATTACCACCTTCTGCGAGAACCCGGAGGTGGCGGCGAAGTGGATCGACCTGTTCTATACCGGCGAGGCCAGCATCCAAAATTTCTGGGGGGGCATCGGAAACGTCATCACCAAGCATGACGACGGAACCTATACCCTGAACGATCCCCCCGAGGGGACCAGCGCGGACGCATGGTACTGGGATTCCAGCCTGCGTGATTTCGGACCTAAGTATGTCAGCAGCGAGTTCGAAAAGAATGTGAAGCTTTCCACAGAAAGCGGTGACGGCAAGAAGGTAGAAGACAGCAAGATCGCGGAGGATACCGTTACCACGCCTTATCCCAACGTGATGTTCACCAATGAAGAGAACGAGGAGAGGCCTACCCTTACCACCGACATCGACAAGTATGTGGAGAGTACCCGGGCGAAATGGATTACGGAGGGCGGCATCGACGAGGAATGGGATGCTTATGTTGAGCAGCTCAACGCCATGGGATTAGAGCGCCTGATTCAGATTTACACGGATGCTTACGACAGGTATATGGCGCAGTAACACAGCAAGAGAATATTGGCCAAGGGTTTAAGAGTTCCCCTCTTTGTGCGGTGAGAAAATTCTGCACAAAGGGGGGAAAGCTATATAAACATAGAGGCCGGAAGGAGAGGAAGGCAATGGGAAATCATCGATTTGATCTAAACAGCCTGAAAGCGGCGGAGGAAGAAAAGGAATTCTACAGGGCGGAGGGACTGGTCTTTTCCGGGAGGCTTTCCGGGGATGGGGCCCTGCTGCGGTTCTGCCAGCCCTACAGGGCGGTCTACGGCATGGGGGAGCGCTTCAACCGCGTGAACCAGAAAGGCCTCACCGTGGAGACGGAGGTGTTCGAGAAATTCTGCAATCAGGGGGAAGCGAGCTATTGTCCGGTGCCTTTCTTTTTCACCGACCTTGGCGCGGGAGTTTATGTGGATACCCTGACAGTGGTAAGGTTTTCTTTCGGGAATCACACGGAAATCCGAATCCGGAGAGGCAGCGACGGGAAGCTGCCGCAGGTCTATCTGTTCCTGGGAACGCCCGGGGAGATACTGGGAAGCTTTTCGGAGGTCACAGGGAAGCCCCGGGCCGTACCTAAGTGGAGCCTGGGGCCGTGGATGTCCGCGAACCGCTGGCATACCCAGGAGGAGACGCAGGAGCAGCTCTGCCTTGCCAAAAAGCTTGGATTTCCTCATACCGTGCTGGTGCTGGAGGCCTGGAGCGATGAGGCGACGTTTTACCGGTTCAATGAACATGGGGAATGGGAAGACCCAGAAGGGCTGGTCAGGGAACTGAAGCAGGAGGGCCTCCGCCTTATCCTGTGGCAGATTCCGGTCCTCAAACGGATGGATCAGGGGGAGAGCCATCCGGTTCTGGATGAGGACTGGGCCTATGCCCAGGAGCACGGACTGTGCATCAGGAAGAAGGGCGGTACACCCTACCACATCCCGGAGGGGCATTGGTTCGCCGGGGCGCTGCTCCCTGATTTCTCCAATCCGGACACGGTGAAATGGTGGTTCGGGAAAAGGGAATATCTGCTTTCCATGGGGGTGGACGGGTTCAAGACGGACGGAGGGGAGTTCATCCTCACCGATGACGCGGTATCCTGCGACGGGCTCAGCGGCCTGGAGCTTCGGAATGCCTTCGCGTCCAGATACGTACAGGCCTATGCGGAATTCATAGGGAAGGACAGGGTTCTCTTCAGCAGGGCAGGATATACCGGGCAGCAGAAGATGCCTATCCAGTGGGCGGGAGACCAGATGTCCACCTGGGAGGAGCTTGGGCATGTGCTGACGGCAGGATTGAGCATAGGCCTCAGCGGCGTGCCTCTATGGGGATTCGACATCGGCGGCTTCGCCGGATTCCTGCCGGAAGAAGAGTTGTATGAGCGGGCAGTACAGATGGCCGTGTTCGTGCCGGTGATGCAGTGGCATTCCGAGCCTGTAGGAGGGCAGTTCGCGGAGCTGTTCCCTGGCTCTAAGGGAATCAATGACAGGAGTCCCTGGAACCTCGCGGAGTTTTATGGGGACGCGGGGCTGCTGGATCGACTTCGCTTCTGGTTCCGCCTGCGCATGAACCTGCTCCCCTACCTTTACCATCAGTGCCTGCTTTCCTGCGAGAGCGGCCTGCCCATGATGCGGCATCTGGTGATAGAGTACCCGGGTGACGAAAAGGTCAGGGACGACTGCTTCATGCTGGGGGATTTCCTGGTGGCGCCCGTGCTGGAAAAGGGGCAGCGCATCCGGGAGGTGTACCTGCCGGAAGGGGAATGGGAGTGTCTGTGGCCCGTGGAAGCGCAAAAGGAGGACGGCAGCCTCCAGGCAGGGCTCACCAGGCTTTCAGGCGGCAGCACATACAGGATTCGCTGTGTGCCGGAACGCATCCCGGTATTCCTCAGGGAGGGCGGCTGCATAGCCCTGAACCTTGGCGAGGGATGCGCCCTGGGAAGCGATGTGGGGAATTCTGTGGACAGATACAGGCAGCTTTGCTTTTACCCCTCCGGCAGCGAAGGGAAGTACCGCTTCCGGGACGATTTGGGGAATGAGATTCTGATCCGGTGGAAGGACGGGCAGGCAGCGGCGGAACGGATTGCCGGGGCGGTAGACTTTCGGATTCTGGACAGGATTCACTGAAAAAATAAGGAAGCAATAGAGGAGGAAACGATGCGGAATATGGAAAACAGAGATAAGTCATGCCGGCAGGGAATCATGCCTTCTGCGGATGCAGTAATCAAAGGGGAAAAATACCGCTTCACCATATTGACTTCGGCATTGATCCGGATGGAATACAGCGAAAAGGGTGTGTTCGTGGATCTGCCCACCCAGACCGTGGCCAACCGGAATTTCCCGGTGCCCGGATTCGACAGAAAGGACACGGAGGAAAGGATGGAGATTGCCACGTCCTGCCTGCGTCTTATCTACGACAAAAAGAGATTTTCCCCTACGGGGCTCCAGATTCGGGTCATGGGCCAGTTTGGCGCATGGTCATCGGTATGGAATTACGGGGACGAGCCCACAGACCTGGGGGGAACCGCAAGGACGCTGGACAAAGCAGACGGAAGCGTCCCCTTGGAGAGCGGCGTCCTGTCCGCCTTCGGGTGGTCGCTTCTGGACGACAGCTCTTCCCTTCTCCTGAACGAGGAGGGCTGGATCCAAAGGCGGGAGGACAGGGAAGGAATAGACCTTTACTTCTTCGGCTATGGCAGGGATTACCGGAAGAACCTGCGGGATTACCATGTGCTCACCGGGAAGGTGCCGCTCCTGCCCCGGTTCGCCCTGGGCAACTGGTGGAGCCGGTATTACAAGTATACGGAACAGAGCTACCTGGAGCTGATGGACCGCTTTGAGAGGGAGGGAATCCCTTTCACGGTGGCAGTGATCGACATGGACTGGCATGTGGTGGAAATAGACCCCAAATATGGAACCGGATGGACGGGCTATACCTGGAATAAGGAAATGTTCCCGAATCCGGAGAGCTTCCTGGCAAAGCTCCATGAAAGGGGGATGAAGGTCACCCTGAACGTCCACCCGGCGGACGGGGTGAGGGCCTTTGAGGAGTGCTATCCCGTCTTTGCGGAATATATGGGGGTGGACCGGGAAAAGGAAACACCCGTCCAGTTCGATGTGGGGAACCCTAAATTCATGAAGGGATATTTTGAGCTCGTGCACCATCCCCTTGAGAGGCAGGGGGTGGATTTCTGGTGGATCGACTGGCAGCAGGGGAGCAACTCCGGCGTGGAAGGCCTTGACCCTCTGTGGATGCTGAACCATTACCATTACCTGGACAACTGTAGGAACGGGAACAGGGGCATGATCTTCTCCCGGTACGCGGGCCCGGGCAGCCACAGATACCCGGTAGGCTTTTCCGGGGATACCATCATAAGCTGGGACAGCCTTGATTTCCAGCCCTACTTCACGGCCAACGCGTCCAACATCGGGTACGGCTGGTGGAGCCATGACATCGGCGGGCATATGCTGGGGGTCAAGGATGACGAGCTGGCGGTAAGGTGGCTGCAGCTGGGGGTGTTTTCGCCTATCCTGCGGCTGCACAGCTCCTGCAGCGAATTCAACGGGAAGGAGCCCTGGCGGTATGACCGGGTGGCAGAGCAGGTGATGAAGGAGTTCCTGCGGCTGCGCCATAAGCTGATTCCCTACCTGTACACCATGAATGTGCGGGCAAGCGTGGAGAGCATCCCCCTTATGCAGCCCATGTATTACGCAGACCCGATGAAGTTCGAGGCCTACCAGGTTCCCAACGAGTACTGGTTCGGGTCGGAGATGGTGGTCTGCCCCATCACCAGACCGGTGGACAAGGAGTCGGGGATGGCAGGGTTCGGCGCATGGCTTCCGGAAGGGAAGTGGGCTGATCTGTTTACCGGCCTTGTGTATGAGGGCGGCCGCAGGATAGATTTCTACAGGGGCATCGATAAGGTGCCCGTGCTTGTGAAATGCGGCGGCATCGTTCCCATGGACGGCCGGGAGGAGGGCAATGACATCCACAACCCGGATCGTCTGGAAATATATGTGTGCGCTGGCGGCAGCGGTGGGTTTACGCTATGGGAGGACGACGGCCGGGAAAGAGGGTTCCATGAGGAGAAATGGGCGAAGACCTGCATGCGCTATGAGTGGGGCGATGATGCTAGGCTCACATTGGAAGCGCCCACGGGCAATCTGGCCGTGCTGCCGGAGAGAAGGGGATACTGCCTGCATATACTTGGAATTTCGGAGAAGACCGTGGTGAGGGCATATGCGGACGGCCAGGAGGTGGAGGGAGTAGCCTGCACCTATGACAGGGAAAAAGGCATTGCCACGGTTCAGGTTCCCTATATTGAGACCGTCAGGAAAGTGGAAGTCCTGATGGAGCACAGCAGGATCCATGACAACCAGAAGACCGCCAGGATCTTTGATTATCTGAACCGCGCCCAGATAGCCTTTGCATTAAAGGAGCGTATCTACCATGTGGTGAAGCAGGCACAGGAGGGCAGGAGCCTTGCCCATGTGGCCGGCCAGCTGTACCAGATGGACGTGCGCAAAGAGGTGATGGGGCCGGTGATGGAGGTCTTGACGGCGCTTGAGCAGTGAATTCATAGGGGAGATGTCCCGGGGACAGTGGATATGGGGCCAGGAATCCGCTGTCCCTGGTTCCTTTTTCGGAATTTTTCTGTCAAGCTCCTTTGCGCTTGTGATTCCGATTACAAGATTTGGGAAAATATCAGGTTGACAAATGGGCCCGGTATGTTAGAATGGACATATGGCGGGATGGCACCCGCGCCAAATCAGTTCTCTCTTATATCATGACAAGGGCAGATTTGCCTTGTCTCCAAATTTGAGAAAATCTATGCTTTTATCCTCGGGACACAATCGATAAAGGCAGGAGAAGGAATCCGGCTTTTCCTGCAGACAAGGGAAGAGACGGAGCGTTTGAATCAGACGAAGGAGGTAGACCTATGATATTGACGGCAGAGGATCTGTTGGCCATATCTCAGATGATCGACGAGAGGCTCAAGCCAATCGAGAGCGATATAAAGGTAATAAAGAACGAACAGAAGATAATGAAGAACGATTTGAGGGCCGTGAAGGATGAAGTGAAGACGGTAAGGGCTGAAGTGAAGATCCTAAAGAACGAATTGCAGCGGGTTAAGCTGTTCCAGGAGAACATAATCATGCCACGCCTGAACGAAATCGAAGCCTGCTATACGAGCACATACGACCGTTACAAAGAGCATGCCGACAGGATGGAAAGGACATACGATGACGTGGCGGTTTTGAAGCAGGTGGTGACCAGCCACTCGGAAAAGCTTCAGCGGGCGGGCATAGCATGACCCGGATATTATGAGGAAAAAGCAAAAGAACCTACAAAAGAAGATAAAGAAAGCAAGGAGGCAAGCGTATGATTGATTTTCTGAAGGAGGCGGCGGGAGTGGTTCCGTCAAAGCGGCAGCTGGCGTGGTTCGACACGGGCTTCTACGCATTCATGCATTTCGGCGTGAACACCTACACCGACAGGGAGTGGGGAGACGGAACGGAAGACGAGGGCATCTTCAATCCGGAGAAGCTGGACTGCCGCCAGTGGGCCAGGACAGTGCGGGATGCGGGGATGAAGGGGATGATATTGACGGCCAAGCACCACGACGGGTTCTGCCTGTGGCCCTCCAAGTACACGGAGCACAGCGTGAAGAATTCCCCCTGCAAAAGGGACGTGGTAGGGGAGGCGGCCCAGGCCTGCAGGGAGATGGGTCTGCGCTTCGGGGTCTATCTCTCCCCCTGGGACAGGAATAGCGCCTATTACGGCACGCCGCAGTACAATGATTACTATTGCAGCCAACTGGAAGAGCTGCTCACCCAGTACGGAGAGCTGTTCTGCATCTGGTTCGACGGAGCCTGCGGGGAGGGCCCTGGCGGGAAGAAGCAGGAATACGATTTCCCCCGCTACATAGAGCTGGTGAGGAAGCATCAGCCCAATGCCGTGATTTTCTATGACAGGGGGCCGGACGTGCGCTGGTGCGGCAACGAGGCCGGCACGGGCAGGGCCTCCGAATGGGCCGTGGTGCCCGGTGAATTGTGCTATTTCGCCGAAAGGCAGACAGGCCCCGGCCCCCTGGCGGCGGAGGGGGATTTGTCCTACCTCTACAATACGGACAGCTTCCTGGGCAGCATGGGCAGCATCCTGTATTCCAAAGGGCTGGTCTTCGCTCCCTCGGAGATGGACACCTCCATCCGCCCCGGCTGGTTCTGGCACAAAGAGGAGGAGCCAAAGTCCCTGGAGAAGCTTTTCCAGATATACCTAAGCTCCGTAGGCGGTAACGCTTGTCTGAACCTGAACATCCCGCCCACCAAAGACGGCCTGCTGGACGAGAGGGACGTGAAGAGGCTTCGGGAATTCCGGGAGCTGCTGGACAGAGAGTTCGGCCATCCCATCTCCGGGAAGGTGGAGAAGCTGGACACCGGCCATCCCACTCAGCCGGAATACCTGGTGACATTGGCAGAGCCTGTGCCCCGGGTGAAGTACGTGGAGCTGAAGGAGGACATCGCCAGAGGGCAGAGAGTGGAGAGCTTCCGGGTGGAAGCGCTGTTTTCCAGCGGCGGCCAGTTTCCCCTGTTCCAGGGAACCGTAATCGGGAACAGAAAAATCTGTGCGCTGACAGACCCCTTCGCGGAGCAGAACAGGCTCTTAGACGACAGCGGGGAGAAAATCGACAAGCTGCTGGTCAAGATTACGGCCGCCAGGGACGAAGTGTTCCTGAAGGAAATTACCATCTACTAAATAAAATCAATAAAATTTCCTATTAGGACGATAAAAAATCCCTGTCCGGCAGAAGTACATATCTTCCGGACAGGGGTTTTTTGGCAATTTTCGAAAATATCCTGGTCTCCCGGTC
>CAMQOJ010000111.1 GCA_947003375.1 uncultured Lachnospiraceae bacterium | reverse complement strand
ACTATAAGTGTGCCTATTGCGGCATATCGACAGATTTGATTCGGAAAGACGCATTTGAAATCGACCATTATCTATATGAAAAATCTAAAAGGTTTGCAAGCAAAAAGGCTGCCGGATATATGGATAATCTTGTCCTTGCATGTCATGACTGCAATCATAAGAAAAGCTCATTTGATATTTCGGATGAAAACCATGACAGATTGTATCCGGACGGAGAGGAGATAAAGGACACTTTCTATCGAGATGATTTATACTACATACGGATATCGGAAGGTGCGTCAGACAATCAGCAGGTAGTGGATTTTTACAATCAACTGCAGATGGGAAGCGAGATACATAGATTGGATTATCTTTTGATGAGCCTGATTGGCCTGCAGAGAAAACAGGAAGGAAATGCGGAGATATATACGGAAATCGGAAAGATTATCGATGCCTTGAAGAAAAAGCGTAATATTATGTAGAAAACAGAAGGAAGCGGCGATTCCCTGAAAGGAGACACATATGATCACGATACTGAAAGAAACCCCCAAAGACCCCATCACCCTCATGGGCCAACGCGCTGGTGTCTGCTGGGGAGGAGACATTAATAATGAAGAGAAAAACTACAAACGGGGCCTGGACTGTATCCGCTCCGGCCATCACCGGGTCCTGGAGTACGTCAATGTAGAGATGATCATAGACGGCTACTCCGCCCGGGTCATCCGGGAATGGTACACCCACATCGGCGGCGCGCCCACCAGGCTCCAGGCCAGCACCCGCTACATCAACTATAAGGACTTCTCCTACACCACGCCGCCCCTGGTGGCGGAAAACGAAGAGGCGGAGAAAATATATCGGCAGACCATGGACACCATCGCCCAGGCCTGCAGCCGCCTGGAGAGCGAATGCGGCATCCCCAGGGAAGACGCCGCCATGCTCCTGCCCCTGGGCATGACCACCAGGATAGTGGACAAGCGAAACGTCCGCAACTTGATCGAAATGTCCCACCAGCGCCTCTGCACCAGGGCCTACTGGGAATATCGCCGCCTGATGGGGGATATCTGCCAGGCCCTCCGGGCATACTCAGAAGAGTGGAACTATCTGGTGGAGCATTACTTCGTGCCCAAATGTGAAGTCACCGGATACTGTACCGAAAAAAAGAGCTGCGGAAAAGCTAAAGTATTTGCCGCCTCTGCCGATATTCTTAATAAGCAGTCAGCCGTGCGGGAATGATTTCTACAGAGCTACAGAGAATGAAAGCCCGCCACGCTCCGGCAGTACGGAGCCGTCCCTGCGGCAGAGCAGGGAGCCGGGGCTGACAGAAGCGGAAATGGGAAGGGAGGAATCCTACATGCGTGTTGAAGCATACAATCAAGTCCAGCAGCTGTACCAGACCAAGAAGGTGAACAAGACGCGTCAGACCGGCAGCGAATCCCGGACGGATCAACTGCAGTTCAGCAGCCTTGGGAAGGATATCCGTGCAGCGCAGGCAGCGGTTGCGGGAGCTCCTGCCATCAGGGAGGAAATGACGGCCTCCATTAAGGCACAGATACAGAACGGTACGTACAAAGTGGACAATGCATCTTTTGCCGACAGGCTCCTGCAGAAGAGGGCCGAGATGGATGCCGCATATGAGGAAATGAGGTAGGAAGTCCCGTGGCGAGTTTAATGGAGAACCTGATTGAAGTGCTCGGTCAGGAAAGCGAGGAATATGAGGGGCTTCTGGCCTTGTCCCAGAAGAAGATGCGGATTATCGCAGGAGCGAATTTAGAGGATCTACAAAAAATCACGGATGATGAACAGGAGGTGGTGAGCAGGCTCAACCGTCTGGAGAAGAGACGGATTGAGGTCGCTGCGGATATCGCCAATGTTTTGAACAAGGATGTTGAGACAATGAAGCTTACCAACCTGATTGAGATGCTGTCGGCCAGACCCGCGGAGCAGGCTGCGCTGGCGGCAGTCCATGACAGGTTGAAGAGTGTCGTCCGGGAAGTCCAGCGGACGAACGAGCAGAACAGGGAATTGCTGGAGGAAGCACTGGAATTGGTGAACTTCGAGATGAACATGCTGCAGGCCTACAAGGCCGCGCCGGAGACAGCCAATTATACCAGAAGCGCCTACAACTCAGGGGCGCAGATGGGTGTGGACAGCGGAGGCTTTGATGCCAAACAATAGCATTCTTGCAGAAACGAAGAGGTGATTATCATGCCACTAATGGGTAGTTTATACGTAGGTTCATCAGGATTACAGACAAGTCAGAATGCGCTGAACACCACAGCGCATAATCTTACTAACACGGAGACCACCGGCTATGTCAGACAGCAGGTGCAGCAGTCTACCAGAAGTTATCTGCAGCTCTCAGTAGACGTCAGGTCCGTCAACAACAAACAGGTGGGCCTGGGCGTCACTTATTCCAGGGTAAAACATATAAGGGATTATTTCCTTGACAAAATATACCGCAGGGAATCCGGCCGCAGTATGTTCTATGAAGTGTCCACCGAAGTCATGGAAGAGGTGGAGGGACAGCTGGGCGAGCTGCACGGCGAGGCGTTCCAGACCTCCATCGAGGACTTCTGGACGGCTGTGCAGGAGCTGGCCAAGGATCCCGCCAGTTCCGTGACCCAGGGACTCTTCGTCCAGAGGGGCGCGGAGCTGATTCAGCGCGCCCAGGCCGTCTATAAGGGCCTGTCCGCCTACCAGGACAACCTGAACATGCAGGTCAAGGATCAGGTGGACAAAATCAATTCCTATGGAAAGAAGATACTGCAGCTCAACGAGGCTATCCGGAAGATTGAGTCCGGCGGCATAGAGCAGGCCAACGACCTGAGGGACACCAGGGACCAGCTGCTGGATGAGCTGTCCGAGATGGCGAACATCAACTACGGCGAGTCTGTCAACGGCGATGTCTGGGTGCAGATAGAGGGCGTGGACTTCGTGAAAGGCCCCAGATGCTTTGAGATGGGGATTTTCGCGGACGAGGAGACAGGCTTCTATACCCCCTTCTGGCCGCAGAACGCCTCCTATACCACAGATGCCAATGGCAATAAGATTTATACTAAAGAAAGCATCGCCAATGCCCATGTGTTCAAGTTCAACCGGGAGATTTCCACGGATCTGAATACGGACATCGGCGGCCTGAAGGCCACGCTGCTGGCCAGGGGCGACCACAGGGCGGACTACAGGGATGTGGCTGACAAGGATAAGTACAATGGGACGGATGGATCGGGGAATTTCGTCTCTCAGTCCGTCATTATGAACGTGCAGGCGGAGTTCGACCAGCTGATTCATAATATCGCGACGAAGATAAATGAGATTCTGGGCACGGCTGCCGGAGTGAACGAGGTAAAAGGGACCTTTTCCTTTAAGGACGAAAATGGCAATATTTTGAACATGACGGATGTAAGGCTCTGCAAGGCGGACTCCGATGGCTATATGCGCAAGGATGACGGCAGCCCTATCGAGATGTTCACCACGCGTTCCGGCAGCGGCTACAAGAAGGTAACCCTGGACAAGGATGTAACGGATCCGAATGATCCTACCAAGGTGCTGTTAGAGGCAGGTGATTATTGGGTATACGTCCCCGAAGACCCCAACAACCCCAGTTCCCTCTACAACATCGAAAACCTCCAGATAGATCAGGAACTGATGCAGAAGCCCTCCATGCTGGGATTCAGGCTGCCGGACGGCTCCGAGGACCAGGCCACGGCCGATGCCCTCAAGGCGGCTTTCACGGCAGAGGACTACACGCTGAACCCCAATTTATCGAAGCGCTCCACCTTCGTCAGCTACTATACGGATCTGGTGTCCCAGATAGCGAATACCGGCTACGTGAGCAGGAGCATATACCTGAACCAGCAGGACACCATGGAGTCCATCGAAAGCGCAAGGCAACAGGTTTCGGGCGTCTCCTCCGATGAGGAGCTGTCCAACATGATCAAGTTCCAGAACGCCTACAATGCTTCCAGCCGTTACATAAACGTCATCGACGAGATGCTGGAGCACCTGTTGAGCACGCTGGGCGTTTAAGCGCATTTGACACAGATTGAAATGCTCTCCAAAAAGGAGGTAGAGATAAATGCCATCACAATTTTTCGGATTGAATATAGCATATACCGGACTGCTGGCCAGCAACGCTGCGCTGAACACCACGTCCAACAACATCGCCAACGTACAGACCGAAGGCTACAGCCGCCAGCAGGTGACCACACAGGCCGCAAACGCCCTGCGGGTGTTCCAGACCTACGGCTGCGCCGGTGCCGGCGTGGAGACCCTGGCCATCGAGCGCGTGCGCAATGAATTCTATGATTTCAGATTCTGGAACAACAATGAGAAGGTAGGCGAGTACGAGCAGAAGATATATTACATGCAGCAGATTGAGGACTACTTCGATGACAACGGACAGAACGCGGGCTTCAAGACGGTCTTCGACCAGCTGATGATTACGGGCCTGCAGGAGCTCATGAAGAACCCCAACAATACGTCCTTCAAGGATCAGTTCGTGGGCTATGCGGATGCCCTCACCGAATACTTCAACAGCGTGGCGGGCAACCTGGAGAAGCTGCAGAAGGACGTGAACGAGGAAATCAAGGTCAAGGTGGACGAAATCAACACCATTGCCAGTGAAATCGCCACCCTGAACAAACAGATCAACACCATCGAGCTCAAGGGCGTGAACGCAAATGAGCTCCGGGACAGGCGAACCCTCCTGGTAGACCAGCTCTCCCAGATTGTGGACGTGGAGGTAAAGGAGACGAAGATTGCCGACCTCAACAATCCCGACAGGAACACCGGCGGCAGCAGGTTCATCGTGAAGATTGCCGGCGGCCAGGTGCTGGTGGACAATTTCGAATACAACGGCCTGAAATGCGTGTCCCGGACTGACGATGAGAAGGTGAACCAGACGGATGTGGACGGCCTCTATGATGTGGTGTGGGACGATGGGAACAATTCCAAGTTCAACCTCTACGGCGGTGCCATGGGCGGCGCGCTGAAGGGCCTGGTGGATCTGCGGGACGGGAACAACGGCGAGAGCTTTTCGGGGCAGATTACCGAGGTGGTCAATAAGGGCGCGGATGACCCTGACTTCAATACAGTCACTGTGAAAGTAGATAAACATTACCTGAAGGATTTGAATAAGTGTAACCTTTCGGACAGCGGCGGCATCATCAAGCTGGGGAACAAGGAGTATTACTATGATTCCTGGACATACAGCGTCAGCTACAATGCTGCGGGGGAGGCGGAATACTCCTTCACGTTCCAGATGTCGAAGCAGAAGGCAGAAGACGGAACGATGAAGAATGTAGCTGTCAATGCGGGGGAAGGCTCCACGGCCTCCGTGGGCAAGAGCGTCACCTACCAGGGCATTCCCTACTACATGGCCCAGATGAACGAATGGATCAGGACCTTCTCCCAGAAGTTCAATGATATCCTGACCAGCGGCTATGCGGGGGATCAGAAGGGCGTTGCACTGTTCACCGCCAATATGATGACGGAAAACAAGCAGTATTTCTTCGGGAACCATAGCGATGAGACGGAGGCCGAGTACATTGCGAGAGTGGAGAAGGCATTGGAAGCACAGAACTTGAAGCCGCCGTATACTGCGGCTGACAAGGATAAAGTGTTGGCAGTATGCGAGGCGGCGTTGCATGATTATAGATATGACACGGAATCCAAGGAAGCCTATGATAACAGGGTCAAGAAATTAGAAGCTTTTGCCAAGAAGTATACAGCCCTGAACATATCGCAGACAGACATAGCGGATGCCGCCACATTAAAGGTAACCGTAGGCAAGGACACAGCCAACAGCCAGAGCTATTACCTGATGACCGCCAAATACTTCGATGTCTCCACCACCGTAGAGAATGACCCCAGCCTTCTGGCCACCAAGAAAAAGGAAGGGGACGGCGAGGAGCAGAACGACCTGCTGGAGGACATCAAGAAGCTGGCCACCGACAAGGGCAGCATGAGTTTCCGCGGCTGCTCCGCATCGGAATTCCTGCAGTGCATCCTCTCCGATGTGGCGCTGAACGCCAGCAGGGCCGAGACTTTCTACAGCAGTTACGCGGACATCGCCATCAATATCGACACCCAGCGGATATCCATCTCCGGCGTGGACGAGGATGAGGAGGCGGTGAACCTGGTGAAGTACCAGAATGGCTACAACCTGGCGTCCAAGATGATACAGACCCTGACTGAAGTGTATGACAGACTGATTCTGCAGACAGGAGTATAAGTGTGCACGGAATGAAGAGTGCGGGCGCCCTTCCGGATTTGAGATAATCTTTGGATCGGCAAAAAGAGGAGATTTCTATGAGAATAACAAATAAAATCATGCAGCGCAACAACCTGTCGAACATCAATACGAACAAGATGTACAAGGACATCCTGAGCACCCAGATGGCAACCCAGAAGAAGATCAACCGTCCCTCCGACGATCCCGTAGTGGCCATCCGCTCCCTGCGGCTGCGCAGCAATGTGACGGAGATCACCCAGTACTACAGCAAGAACATCCCCGATGCCGAGAGCTGGCTGAAGGTCACCGAGGACGCCCTGTCCAAGCTGTCCGATGTCATCTCCAACATGGCCGCCCAGTGCACCAGGGGAACCAACAAGCCCTTCACCACCACGGACAGGGGGACTGTCCTGGAGCAGCTCAAGCTCCTGGCCGATGAGGTCTACGCCACGGGAGACGCGGACTTTGCGGGACGCTATGTGTTCACCGGGCATCGGACGGACACGCCCCTGAGCTTCCAGTCGGAGCAGGAGAGGGATTATAAGATTACGGAGCAGCTGGATAAAAGTGCATTGGATGCCTTTACCAGTGTGAATATAGGGAAGGTATTGGAAATCAATTCCGCTAACTATAATGATCCTGCTTATAACACGGTTTCGGAAGACGATATTACGTCCGTGGATATACATCGCATCAGACTGGCCTATAATGACTGTGCGAATCCTGATGCGCAGCCTCCTGATAAAGTAGGCATGGTTCCTACGATTTCCTTCGTGGACAGTGCCAATCCCGATGGAAGCATTAATACTTCAGCCTGGGCCGGTGCGGCAGGGAGCGGCGCTACGCATACGATTACGACGATGCATCCCAAGGATGACCCATATACGGCAGTCGCCAATGCCCCGGATGCTATCGTATATGTTCCTGAGACAGGGGAATTATTGTTTGGCGAAAACAGGTACAAGGACTTAATGGCCACAAAGGACAGCGATGCGACCTCCAACGTAAACGAGGGTGAAATCCGCATCACATACGAGAAGAGCCACTGGCAGAAAGGCGACCTGCGCCCCGAGCACTATTTCGCCTGCGAGGCCGACAAGGTGGATGACGCTGGAGCTGTAGTGAAGGACGATCAGGGCAACACCATCAGGATCAACTACAACGATACCTACCTGACCACGGACAAAGAGCGTCAGGTCATTGAATATGACGTAGGATACAACCAGACTATCCGCATCAACTCCAGAGCGGACGAGTGCTTCAACCACGGCATCGGCAGAGAGGTGGACGATGTCATCAATGCCATGCAGACTGTCCTCGAGCTGGAGGGGGCCCAGGCAGACATCAAGGCCATCAAGGATAAGCTGGACGATGGAGACCCGAAGCATGAAGTCCTGCAGAAGCAGCTGGACGCAGTGGAGAAGGCCCTGACCTATGCCAAGGAAAAGGAGCAGAAGATGTTCGAGGGCGGCATCTCCGCCTTCCAGAAATACCTGGACGAGGCCAACGTATGCGTCACCGCCTGCGGTTCCAGGGGCAGCAAGCTGGATCTGATCAAGAACAGATCCCAGAACCAGAAGACCACCTATGAGACCTTAAAGAGCGAGAACGAGGACATCGACATCACCGAGGTGGCCATACAGCTCACCAGCGCGGAGCTGACCTACGACGCGGCCCTGATGGCGGCGGGCAAGGTCATGAAGACCACGCTCCTGGATTTCATTTAATCAAAAGAGGGGAAGCGGCTTCATATACTGCATAACGCTGAATGCTGCCTAATGTAATCATGCGATTGAACCAGTCAGCGTTATGCAGTCTGGTTTCACGGCAAGTGAAAGCGTTAAGCAGTATAAATATCAGAATTGGCGAACGGACGCAGATAGGAGCAGATTACCATGAAGATTGAGACGAAGATTTTCGGCGAGATAGAGATTTCGGAAGAAAAAATCGTGACCTTCCAGGACGGCATCATCGGCTTCCCGGAGATGAAGCGCTTCGCCCTCCTCCATGACGAGGAGCGGGGCGCGGGGGCGGGCATCCGCTTCCTCCAGTCCCTGGACGAGCCGGGCTTTGCCATGCCCGTGATGGATCCCCTTGTGGTAAAGCCGGACTACGACCCGGAGGTGGACGACGAGCTGCTGGCCAGCGCCGGCGACATCACGGCGGAAAACCTGCTGGTGCTTGTTACAGTGTCCATTCCCGGCGATTTGAAGAAGATGAGCGTGAACCTCCAGGGCCCCATCATCATCAACATCGATGAGCACAAGGCCTGCCAGCTCATCGTGGAGAACAACAGCTACCCCGTGAAATTCCCTGTCTACGATATCCTGCAGGCAGCAAAAGGAAAGGCGGGTGTATAGGATGCTGGCATTATCGAGGAAGAAGAACGAGGCGATCATCATCAGCAACAATGTGGAGATTACCATCCTGGAGGTGAAGGGCGACCAGGTGAAGGTAGGGATTACCGCGCCCAGGGACGTGCCCATCTACCGCAAGGAAGTGTACACGCAGATTCAGGAGGCCAACAAGGAGGCCGTGAACGCGGATGGCATGGAGGCCCTGCGGAATCTGGGGATGATGTAATGAACCGTAACCGGAATGAGACCAATTTTTGGGGCATTCCGGTTAACTTTTTGTAGAAAACTTCCGATAAAACAAATAGACGCAAAGGAATATCAACGAGCAGGATGCTCTTGATGTGCGCAGGTAAACATACAAGGAGGTGTGGGAAGTGGCAGTAGAACCTATTTCAAGCGTAATGACATTCCAGGCACAGGGAAGTGTAGTGCAGAAGCCGCAGGCTCCCGCGGAGGCGGAGAAGCCGGAGAACAGCAGCGCCAGCGGCACGGCGGCTGTGGAGTACGTGGACAGGACCACCAGCGTGGTGGAGAGCGCCAGGGAGAAAGGCCAGTCCAACAACGGTGAGCAGAGCCAGGATCAGCAGGCCTATCACGAGAAGATTCGCAAGGCCGTGGAGACCCTGAACAAGAAGATGCCCAATTCCGAGGCAGTGTTCGGCATCCACGAGGACACCAACCGTGTCACCATCAAAATCGTGGACAAGAGCACGAAGGAGGTCATCAAAGAACTTCCTCCCGAGAAGACCCTGGACATGATTGCGAGGGTATGGGAGATGGCAGGCATCCTCATTGACGAGAGGATGTAATCCAGGAGGGAATGCCATCCCGCAGGGGCAGCGAGCTGAGAGATTCCGGATATCATCAGAGCTGTCCTCTTGCATGGAAGCGGACTTCGCGGGCAGCACTGCACAGGTTTTAGGGCGGAAGTCAGCGGGACACAATGGGGACAGCCAGTTCCGAATGAGAGATTGAACATAGAAAGGATGGAAGGAATATGCCCATGAGATTAAGCGGCCTGATGTCCGGCATGGATACGGAATCGATTATCCAGCAGCTGGTGTCGGCCAAGAAGACCAAGGTAACAAAAGCCGTAAAGGCGCAGAAGTCATTGAAGTATAAGCAGGACGCGTGGAAGGATCTGAACAAGCAGATTGTCAATCTGTACAACAAGTCCCTGACTCAGATGCGTTTCCAGAGTTCCTATATGAAGAAGGTCACGAAAGTGTCCAACAGCAACATCGTATCCGTCATTACGGGCGAGAATGCCATGAATGGCGTGCAGAGCCTGGAGGTCAATAAACTGGCAAGGTCAGGATACCTGACAGGCGATCAGATTGGCTATACGGTTTCGGACGGCAAGGGAAAGGACATAAACGGCAATGACATCACAAGCAAAACGAAGCTCAGCGATTTGGGATACGCAGGATCTGGCAGCTTCCGGGTGAAGACCATTGACGGTGTGATGGATATCAGCGTGGATGAGAATTCTACCATAGGCAATTTTGTCGGTGTACTGAAGGAGGCTGGGCTGAATGCCAACTTCGATGAGGCTAATGGGAGGATTCATATTACTTCCAAGGGCTCTGGCACAAAGAATGATTTTTCTTTTGTTGCCAATGATGAGGACGGATGGGAGGCTCTGGAGGCTTTGGGGCTGGACTATAAGGACGGGAGCGCCCTTGAACATTATTATGGAATAATATTCGGTTCCGGTACGTTTGATGATTCCAACGGGCTGCCAACTATTAAAATAACTGATGTCAATGCGAAAATCTTAGCGGAACAGAAGAGTTACCGCAAGGGATTGGAGAATACAAGAAAAGAGCTGCTGGCTGAGAAAAGCGATTTGCTGACTGAGCAGACAGGTTATCTTGCTAAAATTAAAGAGAAGCTGCAGGATACGGATGTCCTGTCTCTTATACACATCTCCGAGCCC
>CAMQOJ010000110.1 GCA_947003375.1 uncultured Lachnospiraceae bacterium | reverse complement strand
TACACGAGTCTCTTCGTCGGCAGCGTCAGATGTGTATAAGAGACAGGCCTGTATCTGTGCCGGAAGCTGGCCGCCATGCTGGAAATCCGCCTGGAGGCCCGATCCCTGGAAGGGCAGGGCACCTCTGTGATCCTTACCTTTCCCGCCAGGGAGGCGCTGCCCTGACTTTCGCCCGTCTCCTTTTCTTACAAATCTGTAACCTGAATGAATATCTCTTCGATACCATTTTCCCCGGCGGCGGTGTATGATTCTTTTATCAGGAATGACCTAAGAAAGGAGGCTGTAACGTCCCGGGACGCCATACTGGTGAAACGTTTGGGCGTTATCGAAAAAACATATGCTTCAAGTACAGGCAATCGAGAAGTATTACGGAAGCAGGAACAATGTCACCAAAGCCCTGGACCGGGTCAGCTTCGATGTGGCGGAGGGGGAATTCATCGCCATCATGGGGGCTTCCGGCAGCGGCAAGACCACGCTCCTGAACTGCATCTCCACCATAGACACGGTCAGCGCGGGCCATATCCTGCTGAACGGACAGGATATCTCCGAGCTCCCCCAGCAGGAGCTGGCCCGCTTCCGGCGGGAGAAGCTGGGCTTCGTCTTCCAGGATTTCAACCTGCTGGACACCCTGACTTTGGAAGAGAACATCGGCCTGGCCCTGACCATCAACCACATGGACCCCAACCTGGTGAAGGACAGGGTGCAGGATGTGGCCATGCGTCTGGGAATCGACGATATCCTGGAGAAATTCCCCACCCAGGTCTCCGGCGGCCAGAAGCAGCGGGCGGCCTGCGCCAGGGCCATGGTGGCGGGGCAGTCCCTGATACTGGCGGACGAGCCCACGGGCGCCCTGGATTCCAGGGCCTCCAAGAACCTGCTGGAAATCATGGCCAGGATGAACCGGGATATGAGGGCCACCATCCTCATGGTGACCCATGACGCATACAGCGCCAGCTACGCCTCCCGGGTACTGTTCCTGAAGGACGGGCGGCTGTTCAACGAGCTGCTTCGCGGGAAGCGGGCAAGGGCCGTGGTCTATCATGAGATCCTGGATGTGCTGGGGCTGCTGGGAGGTGATATCAGTGACGTTATGTAAGCTTTCCCTGCGGAATGCCAGGCGGCAGGCCAGGGACTATCTGGTCTACTTCGTCACGGTCATCCTGTCCGCCGCTTTGATCCACGCTTTCAACGGGCTGGTGTTCTCCCAGGAGCTCCGGGCCCTGTCCTCCTTTATGCGCAGCCTGCCGCTGATCACTGTGCTGGTGAGCGCCGTGGTCATCGCCATCATGGGGTGGCTGATCCGCTATATCATGAACTTCATGCTCTCCAGGCGGAGCAGGGAGCTTGGCACTTATATCCTCATCGGCCTGGAGAACGGGCAGGTGGCACGGCTGTTCTTCCTGGAGAATCTGGCGGCGGGGGCTGCCGCCCTGTTTGCGGGGCTTTTGCTGGGCGGCCTGTTCTTCCAGATACTGCGGGCCGTCACCCTTTCCCTGTTCCATATGCCCTATACCTTCCGCCTTACCCTTTCGCCGAAGGCTGTGGCTCTGACATTTGCCTACTTCTCCGTAATCTATCTGCTGGCCCTTGGCAGCTGCCGGAAACGTCTGCGCAGGATGCAGATCTGCGACCTGCTGTCCTACGACAGGCGGGGAGAGGAAGAGGCCATCCAAAGCAGCCGCGGACGACGGCGTGTTTTCACCGTCTCCATCGTCAGCGGCATTCTGGGGACTCTGCTGCTGCTGAGCGGAAGCCTCCCCCTGGGCATCATGGGCGCGGCCCTTGTGATATTTTTCCTGTACGGCTTCTTCTTAAGCTTTTCCTCCGGTGTACCGGCCTATTTCAATGCCAGGCCCGGGAAGAAGTACGGCACCCACATGCTGCTGGTGTTCCGCACCCTTTCTTTCAAGCTGGGCACTATGGGGATGATCATGGCCACGATTTCTCTGCTGTTCACGGGCACTATCGTCAGCGAGGGCGCAGGCATGCTCTTCGGTGTCCTGTTCCAGAGCCGGGTGGAGGGGACTACCTGCTGCGACATCTTCATCGGCACCACGGACGGGGCGCCTGCGGATTTCGGGCCCTATCTGGACTATATTGGGGAAAATATTCCCCTGCGCGATTCCAGGCAATATCGGCTCTATCAGGGAGAGACCCGGCAGATGACGGATTACCTTCTGGAACGCACGGACTATTATGCCTACTACGCTTACGACCCCCTCATGGCCTACAGCGACTATGCCGCCCTCCGGGCCATGCTGGGCTATCCGGAGGCGCCTGCGGAGCCGGGGCGGTATATCATCCATTGCATGGCATATCTGGAGAACGCCCTGGAAGATTATGACACCAGTGTCAGCGCAGGCGGGACTACCCTGTCCCCGGGCGCAATCTATACGGAATCCTTCTCCCAGAAGCTGTGGGACGGCAATGGGCGGGGCTTCCTGCTGGTGGTGCCGGACGAATGCCTCTCTTCCCGCCCGGTGAGCCACAGCGTCTATGCGGCCATGACCCTGGAGCCTTTGAGCGAGGCGGATTACGACAGGCTGCGGGACATCCATGACGGCGCAGGGGAGGATTACGGTCAGGGACATGCGCGGGATTCCTATTTCCTGCTGGCAAGGGACGCTGTGGCCCGGGAGTATGCCTCCGTGTCGGCCAGCACGATTTTTCCTCTTTTCTATCTGGCGCTGGTGCTGACCCTTGTGTCCGCCACCATCCTCACCGTGCAGCAGCTCAGCCAGGGGCCGCGGTTGGCCCGGCAGTTCGGTCTGCTGGAGAAGCTGGGCATGGACAGGCGGGAGATGGCCCGGACGCTGCGCAGGCAGTTGGCGGTGTACTATGCCATGCCCGCGGTGCCGCCTTTGCTGATCGGCATCCCCCTACTCGTGGCCATGGGGCATTCCTTTGAGCCGGGGGCCATTAGCGGAGGCTGGCAGTTGGCCGGGATACTGGGGGTGACGCTTGGGCTGTTCTTCCTGATCTATCTGGTGTATATCCTGACGGCCTACAGCAGCCTGAAGCGCAGCGTGCTGCCGGGTTGAAGTTCTTTTGCCGGGACGGCAGAAATTAACCCCGATGAATCTCTTCACCGGGGTCTTTTTCTAAGCTGTGGGCATCATGAAACGTTCCTTTTCCTCCTGTGTCAAATCAATCGGTGCAATACCTCTTTCTTTTGCATATTTCACCAGCCCTCTCATGTCCAATTTGACCTTTGGAATCTGGCTTGGCATGATGGGCCCGGGCGTTCTGCTAAGGCTCTCCTTATATTTCTTCATCTGTCCATTCATAATCATACACCTCCACCAACTCTTGTGCCTGCTTTTCATCAATGAAGATCTGATACTCATGCAACATTCCAATGTGTTCAGCCTGAAATGCCTTACAATAATGCTCTACTAAGTCCATATTTGCAGCAAATCCTGTTACTGCGCCGCCAAAACCGTAATCCATAGATTTCTGCGCTGCTATCGCAAACAAATGGCCACCGACTCCAATATATTTGGGCTTATTACCCAACTGTTTATTATTGAGTGGAGCCGTACACATCCATGTGATAAAGACCCCTTGCATATCATTGCTGGGGTACAACGCAACCAATCCCTGAATATCAACAGTCCCTTTAATCACCAGTGCATAAATTTCATTTTCTTTGAGCAGTTCTGCCCAATTAGTATACCAACCTGTTCTAGAATTATAATTCTTCAAAAAACTGGCTCGTCTAATACGAATGACCTCTGTTTCCAATATTGCCCCTGTATTGTCATCCTTAAGACAGGGAGTCAATTCATCTATTTCAACAGCAATCATTTTAGTATCCTCCCTTAATCCGCTGCAGCTTCTTACTTAAATTATAATCTAAAATGCCCTGAAATACAACAAAAATAATGTTATTTGAACACCCGGAACCCGTTCCCCACAATCGTTGTGGACTCCGAATAAATGATGAACGCTTTACCGTCTATCCTCAGTATCTCCTCCTGGAACCGGGGAAGCTCGTTCTCCTTCAGCGCGCACAGCAGCACTTCGTTTTTCTCCATAGTGTACGCGCCCACGGATTCGATAATCGTGACGCCTCTGGGGGAATGCGATACCAGGAATTTCGATATCTCCTCCCCCTTGTCCGTCACCACAAAGGCCAGCTTCGACACATTCAGCTTGCTGATCAGCAGGTTGATGGAGAAGGACGCCACAAAAAGCGCCAGTATGCCGTACAGCGCCAGGTTGATCGTCTTAAAGACGATCAGCGACAGCAGGATCACCAGCGCGTCCACCAGCATCAGAATGCTCCCGATCTTCACATGGGGAAAGGCTTTCTGCACGAGCCTGCTCAGGATGTCCGTGCCGCCGGTGGACGCGCCCTCTATCAAGGCCAGGCCCACGCCCGCCCCGTAGAAAACGGCCCCGAAGATGGAGGCCAGGAAGACATCCGTCGTCAAAGGCGGCAGATAGCTGAACAGCTGCACGAACAGAGAGAGCAGCGCCGCCCCCAGTATGGTATCCTTGACGAAGACGAACCCCAGGAATTTCCATGCCAGCGCAAGCAACAGGATATTGATGACCGCAAAAGAGAGTCCCGGCTGGACCCCCAGCATGTGATAAAAAATAGTCGAAACACCGGATACTCCTCCGCTGACGATTTTGTTCGGCGTGTAGAACACACTGATTGCAAATGCCACCAGCACCACTCCGAAGACGATTGTGACGTATTTCTGTAAGGTACTTTTCATATTTTCCCGCTGTCTCATCTCATCCTCTCCCTCGTACCCGGTGTACTAGTCCTGCCTGTAGCCGTCCAGGAAAGCGCCCATCTTCCCCATGGCGCTGTGCAGCTCCTTTGCCTCAGGCAGCATGACGATCCTGAAATGGTCCGGCTCCGGCCAGTCGAAGCCGCTGCCGGGCACCAGCAGGATATTCGTGGCGTGCAGCAGGTCCCTGGCGAACTTCCTGTCGTCCGTAATGTGGAACTTCTGTATATCCAGCTTGGGGAACAGGTAAAAGGCGGCGTCATTTTTGACGAAGGTCAGGCCGTCTATCTTCTCCAGTTCATCCACCGTGGCCTGCCTCTGCTCATAGATGCGGCCTCCGGGCCTGACCATCGACAACGGGGTCTCCATGTCCTCCAGCGCCGCCGGGATGACCAGCTGCGCCAGGGTGTTGGAGCAGAGGCGCATGGAGGTCAACTGCACGATTCCCTGCCTGTACTCCTCTGTCAGATGCTCCGGCCCGCTGATGACCATCCAGCCGCAGCGGTATCCGCAGAGGCAGTGGGACTTGGAGAGGCCGTTCATGGTCACCACCGGCAGATCCGGGGCCAGGGACGCGAAGGAAGTGTGCTCCAGCCCGTCCATGACCAGCCGGTCATAGATTTCATCGGAAAATACCAGCAGATCGTTCTCCCGCGCGATCTCCGCCACCTGGGTCAGGATCTCCGCCGGGTACAGCACTCCCGTGGGGTTGTTGGGGTTGATCAGCACAATCGCCTTTGTCCTGTCCGTTATTTTGGCGCGGATATCCCCGGCGTCCGGGCACCAGTGCGCCTTTTCGTCGCATACATAGAAAACGGGCCTGCCCCCCGCCAGGTATACGGAATTGCTCCAGAGGGAATAGTTCGGCGTGGGGACCAGCACTTCGTCCCCCGGGTTCAGCAGCGGCATCAGCGCGAAGGAGACCACCTCGCTGACTCCGTTTCCGATGAAGATATCCTCCGGCGTGATGCCCTGGATTCCCTTCTTCTGCTCATATGCGCAGATGGCCTCCCTGGCCTGGGGCATGCCCTTGAAATCACAGTACCCCACTCCCTTTTCCTCCTGCCCCACCAGGGCCTGCGCGATGCTGTCCGGCAGCCCGAACCCAAAGGTCGCCGGGTTCCCGGTATTCAGCCGCAGCACCTCGATTCCCCTGGCCTGCATTTCCATCGCCTCCACAAACAGAGGCCCCCTGATATCCGAATGCACGTTCTGCATTCTGTCTGCACATTTCAACCGATTCATCTTTCCCTCCTGCACATCTCTGCTCAGCAACAGTTTCACCATTTGCCTTATCATACATAATGTCAGCCATATAGTCAAATATATATTACACTATCTATCTATATGCTTTTGGCTATATCGTGTCCCAATGGATTCCCGGCAAGGGCTCCCTGGCAGAGGCAGCGCGGAAAGGCTATTTTTGATAGAAATCCCCGATGGCCCCCAGGTACTTCCCCAGGGAATGGTAATAGCCCGAATAAATCACCGGGTCGAAGGCCGTCAGGTCCACTCCCCAGCCCTCCACATCAATCTTCTCGTCCACCTGCACATCCCTAATCCTGCAGAAAAAGGTGTCCGACTCCCCTGTGGCGACCTGGCTGGCCACCTGGCACTCGCAGACCCAGGGGCTTTCGTCCAGGGTGGGGGCCTCCACGCAGAGGGCCCTGCCCCAGGCATAGGGGAGGGCGTCCTTGAGCCCTTCCTTCCCGGAGGTCTGGCCGAAATAGTCCACCAGGGGGAGCATGCCGGTGGTGGCCAGGTTGACGGTGAGCTGCCCGGTCCGCAGGACATTCTGTTTGGTCTGCTTTGTGCCGTACATGCTGATGACGATCAGGCAGGTGTCGTCCTCCTCACAGGTCTTGCTCACCCAGGTGATGGGGGCGAAATCAGGCGTGCCGTCCTGGTTGAAGGTGCCGATGATAAAGGTGGGCTGCACGATCATTTCATGTCTGGCTCCGATGGATTTTCTTTTCATGCTCTTTTCCTCTTTTCGTTTTGTCTGTGCTTGTCTGCTTTCGTTGCCCAGGTCTGTCTGTATGGGTCTGTGATGACAGATTTCCCGACGCTGTCCGGCCTTCTGTACGGTCTGCCTAATTGATGGAGACAGCTTCCACATCCAGCCGGAAAATCACGAAGAACATATCGTCCTGCCGGATATACTCCTGCCGGATCATGGGATACATCTCCAGCATGGCCTCCTGGACTTCACGGGAAGCCTCCGCCCTCACCCGGCCGCTTATGCGGATCCACTGTCTGGTATAGAGATTGTAGCTTGCAAGCTCCACCAGGGGATTCCCCGTCAGATCCCCATAGACGCTTTTCCGTTTATCCGTCACCAGATACAGGGCCCTGTCATCGGCGTGGATCATTCCCATGGGCCGCAGCCTGGGCCTGCCCTCCGCAGAGGTGGCCAGGAAGAAGTACCCGCATTCCCGGATGAAGCGGGCTGCGCTCTCCGGAGAAATTTCCGGGGGCGTCCTCCTGTCCCCGGCATCCTCCTCCAGATTCTCGTTCAGCAGAAAGTCGATGCTGCATTCCAGGAGCCTGGCCAGTTTAATCAGCTTCTCCGTCTCGGGAAAGGCCACGTCCATCTCCCAGCGGGACACGGACTGGCGGGAGACCTGCAGCAGCTCCGCCAAATGCTCCTGGGTGATGCCTTTCTTTTTCCGCAGCGCTGCCAGTTTTTCACCTGTGGTCATATCTCTACCTCCTCATAGATGTCCCGCACCATGTCTTCCATGTCCATGCCCTCTTCTCTCGCGTATGTCCGCCGGAATTCTTCCATGCTGCCATCGAACAGGACAGTCCCTTTTGCCAGGACGACAATCCTCCTGCATATATAGGCCAGATCTTTCATGTCATGGGATGTCAGTATGGTAGTAGTCCCCTCCTGGCGGTTCCGTTCCACGATGAATTCCCGGATCTGCTGCTTGGCCATCACGTCCAGGCCAATGGTGGGCTCGTCCAGATACAGGATGGGCGGCTCGCGCAGCAGCGCCAGGGCCACCTCCGCTTTCATCCTCTGCCCCAGGCTGAGCTGCCTGACAGGCGTGTCATAAAAGGCCTGCATATGCAGCATCTCCACGAACCGGTCTACGTTCCTCCGGTAGGCCCCGGAGTCGATCCGATAGATTTCCTTATACAGCTCGAAGCTGTCCGCCATGGGCAAATCCCAGTTCAGCCGGGAACGCTGGCCGAACACCACGCCGATGTTATGGGCGTTCCTCTCCCTCCGGCGATAGGGGCAGAGGCCGGAGACTAGGATATGGCCGGATGTGGGGAACAGGATCCCCGACATCATCTTCAGGGTGGTGGACTTCCCCGCTCCGTTTTCCCCGATGAATCCCACCAGCTCCCCGGCCTCCACGGTCAGGGACACGTCTGTCACGGCATGGACGATCTTCGTGTCCGGGCGGAAGAGATTGCGCAGCACATTCCCGGCGCCCGGCCTGGTCATGGTCACCTTATAATCCTTGGATACATGGGACAGCTCTATCAATGACATTATATCCTCCTGTGTGCTTATGAGCCACTACTTTTATAACATTTTGCGCTTTTGGTAAAAAACAGGCAGGCAATGGCGAAGAAAGCCAGCGCGGCGGCAGGCGTCCAACAGAACAGATTCCGGAAGGCTCCATGCCCCTCCTTCCCCAGCAGCCCCTCCAGCGGATAGAAGTTGATGAATCCGTAGGGGACCGCCAGGGTGACGATGACCTGGATGGCCCTGGGGAAGATGGAGATGGGATAATAGGACACCTCCCGGAAGAAGTACATGACCTGGAACAGCAGACCTGTCCTGGTGACAAGGAAGGCGCTTCCGCCCACGAACAGGAAGAACCCGCTGTAGATCAGGCTTACCATATCACGCTGGTGCCCAGGAGGAAATGGTATAAAAAGTTGATGACCGTCCCCATGGCGGCGGCGAGCAGGTACAGAATCAGGTTGGGATACCGAATCCGTGCGTGGATGCCGAAGAGCAGCATGGCCATCAGCACGGACGGCAGGATCCCGTAGACGGTCTGGAACATGTTCCGGGCCAGGGAGCGGGTGAAGAGGTATTTCTTCAGCCCCACGGGGAGCAGGAGCTCCGAGGAAATGGTGCCGCTGCACACACTGTCGTTGAACTCGCCCATGACAGAGGTCTTTGTGATGCCTCCGGTAAAGCCCGCCAGGACGCTGTAGGCAACCATGTCGCTCAGCAGGACGCCCCTTACCGCTCCGCCGCTGCCCGCGTACACGCCCTTCCATATATATATCTTCAGGATTATGTACAGGAAAGAAAATAAGGTGCCTGCCAGATAGTCGAACCGATATACGGATTTCTCCCGAAAGGAAAGAATGAATATTTTTCTCCACAGCCCCATGGCGTCCTCCCGCTTTTCCATTGGTATACGATTATTGTAATGCGGAAGTGCGCGTATGAGAAGGGATTTGCGGTTGCCGGATGTAACGTTTGGAGTGCGTTTCGGCGGTATGCAGACGTCCGTCCGGCTTCTGCCTGGCTGTTTCCACTAAAAAGGGCTGCTCTGCTACGAGCAACCTTTTTCTAAAAAACAACATCCTTAAAAAGTTTCTTGCAAATCTCTTGATTGTCTATATCATAGTCGTCTACATCCATGCTGCGCTTATAAAAAGGTAAAAGAAATCCGAATCAGGTAATCCAGTTTATCAACGTCTATCACCTTGGAGTTGAGCATAGATATAAAGCAGTTCTTTATATTGTTTTCTGTTGTTCCTGCTGAATATTTGTACCCTGTTATACAGCGTGCAAAAAACTCTTTCTGCTCCACGCCGTCAAAAAACTTCCCATATTCTGATATGCCAATTATCGCGCTCATAATCTCATGAGGTGCAGCGGCAGAACTCGAATCTTTCGGAATATCCTTTGCAAAATCCTCATTTCCGATAGTTTCAATCAATTTGTTATGTATTTGTGTATAATCATGGTCTTTTCCAAGATAAAACCCTTCGCCTGTGTGGGAAAAAGGTGCATGTCCCACGTCATGCAACAGACATGCAAGCTTAAACAATTCGCCAATCCTCTGTAAATCAATAGGCGTACCAATCTTTTTCTGCACTTCTTTTATCAGTTGATTGACCGTTAGCTCTCCCAGATGAAAGACCCCCATCGAATGGACAAAACGATTGTGGACTGCCGAGGAATCGACGCAGTCTTTGGAATGCGGCTGTATCAACTATGTCCGTCATATAGATGGCAGGAATCTTTATATAGCCATAGATTGGATCTTTCACTCTTTTACAGTCTTTCATGAATATGCTCCCAATACGTTTACGGAACGCTGATTCATAAATGCCAGCAATACATCTAAAGCCAGATATCCTCTAAACTGCTGGATTAAATCTTCCACTTCTTTATCATCCGTTAACTTAATCCCTCTTTTTCCGTTCTGTTCCATTTCTTCAAAAAATTCAGAGTAATTTCTGAAAAGCGCATCCGTGTTTTCCCTTGACAATATAAGAACAGCTTTCTCTCCGTTCTCTCTTAAAATCTGGACTACCTCTGCACCGTACATTTCAATTTCATTGTAAGTAAGGAATCGCCGCCCGTCCTTTTTGAGCATCTCAATCATCGCATTTGCTGCCAAGTCTTCAATTCCAATGTAAAAGCACATCTGCACCACTCCCTCATGTCCATACTAACCTTCATATACTTATACTGCATAACGCTGAATACTGTCTAATGTAATCATGCAATTGAACCAGTCAGCGTTATGCAGTCTGGTTTCACGGCAAGTGAAATCGTTAAGC
>CAMQOJ010000109.1 GCA_947003375.1 uncultured Lachnospiraceae bacterium | reverse complement strand
GTATAAGAGACAGGAATAATAATAATCATTCCTTACGTCCTTTCTGTTATTTTCGGTGTTTTCTTTTATTGTAAACGACATCCTATGCCATGTCAATCAAAATTTCCTGATACAGGGCTGCCGCCTCTTTCTGGGCCTGGAAACTCTTGATCACTCCCAGCCCGACGATTTTTTCCTGTTCCGCAATCCTGTTCCCGAAGGGCAGGGTGACGGCAATGAGCAGAATCCCCAGGACCATCACCACCAAAGTCAGAGACCAACTGTACCACAGCATCAGCGCCAGAGAGGCTAAAGCCTGCAGCACCAGCGTAAGGAACGTGAAATTCGCCGTGAGATAGTTGGTCTCGATGGAATTCACGTCATTGGTCAGAGCCGAGATGTAGCTGCTGGTGTTCTCCTTTCCGAAAGACGAGATGCCTTTGCCGGTGATGGCGTTGAAGGCCTTGTTCCGGTAGCCCTCCACTGCCTTTTTCAGAAAATTATGCCGAAACTGTCTGTCCAGCAGCCATATGCCCACCATCAGCAGCATGAATGCCGCCGCTGTCCCCACGAGCTCCGCCAGCAGCCCCAGATCTCCGCTCATGGACACATCTGTCAGCTCCTTGAGCAGATACGCGATCCCCACTTGCATCCCGCCGGACAACAGGACAGCTGTGACAGCCAGGATGAAGTTCAGCCTGTTGTTTCGGTAGAATTCGCGGATGTACCCCTTTACCGCCTGTCTCTGCTTCATTTTGTCCATATCGATGACCACCCTTTCCCTGAACTGCAGCCTGACGCCGCGGCCTTTATGTCTGTGCATGGACTCTGGCGGATCCGCAGCGGTTCTGCCGCACCAGGACTTTCCCGCCCCTGCCGCGCCCTTTGGCTTTGTCGTCTGCTATAGCTACAGTATACAGAAATTCCATTGCCTGTAAATATCATCTGCGCAACAGGTGGTTATTCCTGTGCAAGAGGTGCTGCCTGTCTTATGTCCTGTCCGGAGCCTGTCTGACAGGATATCCAAAGCCCGAACCAGGCGGCCAAGGAGGCGGACAGGAGTTCTCTCCGGGAAGCCGGAACCGGATATGGCCGCACATATCCCCCGAAATGCTGCATATACTATCTCCGGAGGGATTTTATGTCACATTTAAAACGATTATCCGTTATCGGCGTCATTTTTGTCACGCTTGCGGGGACGCTGTCCCATTTCCTGTATGGCTGGAGCGGAAAGAATGCCCTTGTGGGCCTCTTTGCGCCGGTCAACGAATCGGTCTGGGAGCATATGAAGCTGCTGTTCTTCCCCATGCTCCTGTACGGGCTGTTCATGGTTTCCAGGCTGAAAAAGGAAATTCCCTGCCTTCCCTCCGCTCTTTGGGCGGGGGTTCTGGCAGGGACATTCACCATTCCTCTCCTTTACTATGCATATACATTTATCTGTGGCAGGAATGTGTTCCTTCTGGACCTGGGCATCTTCCTTCTCAGCGTCCTGATTGCATTCCGGATTGTTTGTAAGCTTGCCCTGTCCTGCCGCGCAAAGCCCTTTGGCGCTCTGTCAGGCTGGGCTGTCTTCCTCCTCTTCATCTGCTTCCTGTGGTTCACCTGCCATCCGCCCAGGGCTGAGATTTTCACGGATCCCACTGCCCGGGAGGAAGCCGCTCGCCTGTCGGCTCCTGCCTGGACGGCTCCGCGTCCATAAACGGCCCAAAGCTCCTGCCCGGACGGACAGACCAACGGAATGATTTCCGCGGGGCAGGATGCTTTCTTTACACTGCCCCTCAGGAATTGCTCAACAGCAGCTTCGTGTAATCCTCCCTGGGATGGCTGAAGACTTCCTCCGTCTCCCCGATTTCAATGATCCGGCCCTCCTGCATGATCATGATGCGGTCGCACATTTGATAGACTACATTGATGTCATGGGAGATGAACAGATAGGCCAGGTGCAGCTCCTGCTGCAGCCTCTGCAGCAGTTCCATGATCTGGGCCTGTATGGTAACATCCAGGGCCGACACAGGCTCGTCCGCCACCAGGAAGCCCGGGCCTGTGATCAGGGCCTGTCCGATGCTTACCCGCTGGCGCTGGCCGCCGGAGAGCTGGGAGGGCCTGCGGTGGAAATAGCTCTCCTCCAGCCCCACCTTGCGGAGCATATCGTAGGCGGCGGCCTCCATATCCCCCTTGGTCATGGCCTTCGTCCTGTCCAGAGCCCCCTCAGCCCTCAGTGGTTCCTGGAGGAGCCATCCGATGGTCTTGGCGGGATTCA
Organism: uncultured Lachnospiraceae bacterium; assembly: GCA_947003375.1. Classification (GTDB taxonomy): domain Bacteria; phylum Bacillota; class Clostridia; order Lachnospirales; family Lachnospiraceae; genus Acetatifactor. The sequence goes on along the minus strand of CAMQOJ010000109.1, from coordinate 8,324 downwards.
GGCTGCTGTAGGGATCCTGGAATATCATCTGGGGCCTGATGCTGTGATGCCTGATCTCCCCCTGGATATGGCAGTTCATACCCAGAATCGCCTTGGAAAGGGAGGTCTTGCCGCAGCCGCTCTCTCCCACCAGCCCCAGGCTTTCCCCGGGATAGATCTGGAAATCGGCCCCTGACACCACCCATTCCTTTTTCGTGCCGGAAAGCCTCTCCCTGAGGGAAAGCTTTCCTCCCTCCCGGTTCTTCCTGTCCCCGGCGGAAAAGCTCACCTTGCCGTCCTGATAATACACGGACAGATTCCTGACCTCCAGGACAGGGCCCACAGGGGATTCCGTCCGACCATCGGCATCCTGCCCGCATTCACGCCCGGGGAGAGTTCCCTCAGCCCCAGGCCGCATGCCCTCAGAGGCATCCCTGCTGACAGATCCCACCGGCTCCTGAGCAGAATAACGCTTTGTCCTGGGGCTCCCGGCTGTGTTTTCCATGGCATCCCCGTCTTTCCTGCGCTTCTTCATCCGGGAGGGCACGGCCTCTATCAGCTTTCTGGTATATTCCTCCTTCGGATTCCGGAATATTTCCTCGGCGGGCCCCTGTTCCACCACGCATCCGTCCTTCATCACCGCAATCCTGTGGCAGAGCCGCCTGGCCAGGTTCAGGTCATGGGTGATGAAGAGCATGGCGTTCTTCTGGTTTTGGTTGATCTGGCGCAGCAGCTCGATGATCTGGTTCTGTATGGTCACGTCCAGGGCCGTGGTGGGCTCGTCCGCCACAATCAGCTCCGGCTGCAGGATCACCGCCATGGCGATCATCACCCGCTGGCGCATGCCGCCGGAGAGCTGGTGGGGATAGCTTGCGTACACTTTCTCAGGCTCCTTAAGTCCCACCGCCCGGAACGCCTCCAGCACCTTTAACCGCCGCTCTCCGGCGGTCATCTTCGTGTGGAGCCGCAGGGTCTCCTCCACCTGCCGCCCTGCCCTCTGGGTAGGGTTCAGGGAAGTCATCGGCTCCTGGAACACCATGGACATGCGGGCCCCCTGGTAGCTGCGGTAGAGGGCCTTGTCCCGGGGCCTGCCCGCCTCCTGCAGCGTCACGCCGTCAAAAAGGATACGGCCTGTGGTCACTCTGGCCGTATCTGCCGAAAGGCCCATGAGGGTCAGGGCCGTGACGGATTTCCCGGAGCCGGATTCCCCCACCACGCCCAGGATCTCTCCCCCCGAAAGCTCCAGGTCCACATGCCTTACCACTTCCGTATCCCCGAAAGCCACGGACAAATCCTCTATCCTAATCAAACCAAAGCGCCTCCTTTCAGGCTTCTCCGCAGCCGTCCCCTGACCGGCTGCGGAAGGTAGCGGACACAAAGCGGGCAAATCCGCTCCATACGGGTGTTCCTCCAGGCGCGATTTTGCGCTTTGCCTGCACCCATTGATTCCCGCCAGCATAAGCCCCAGACATGCTTGCAACGGGAGACTGCATCGTTAGAAGCGGCACTGACCGCTGCGTTAGCCTAGGGCTAAGCGTAAGTATCCTTTCACTGTCTGCGAAGGGTGAAGCCGCCCACCAGCTGCTTGAGCACCGCGGCCTGGTTGGAGAGCTCCTCGCTGGTGGCAGCGCTCTCCTGGGCCGTGGCGGAATTGGACTGCACCACCTCGGAAATCTGGCCCACGGCCACGCTGACCTGGTTGATGGAGCCTGTCTGGCGCTCCACGGCCTCCGCCATCACTTCCATCTGTCCTGCCGCCTGGCCCGCCAGCACCACCACATCGGACACGGATGCCGTCACATTGGCCACGGCTTCGCTGCCGCTGCCCACGGCCTGGATAGAGCGGCGTATCATCTCCATGGTGGCCTTGGTGGCCTCGTCGGATTTGTTGGCCAGCTCCCGCACCTCATTGGCCACCACCGCAAATCCCTTGCCTGCCTCTCCTGCCCTGGCGGCCTCCACGGAGGCATTCAGGGCCAGGATGTTGGTCTGGAGGGCAATGTCCTCTATGGTGTCTATGATGCGCTTGATCTCATTGGAGGATGCGGTGATGGACTCCATGGCATCGTTCAGGTCCTGGATGTAATGGCTGCTCTCCTGGAGCTTATCCTCCGCGCCGTTCACTGCCGTCTTCGTCTCTTCCGCCAGCCGGGCCGTCTCTTTGGCATCCCTGTCCATGTCCTCCAGGGTGGCGGAAAGCTCCTCCACGGAACTGGCCTGCTCCGTGGCCCCCTGGGACAGGGCCATGCCGGAGGAGGCCACCTGGGCGGAGCCGCTGGACACCCGGGCCGTGGCCGCCGCTATGCCTCCCAGGGTCTGGTTCAGTTTCTCGGTGATGGTCCGCAGGTCGTCCTGGAGCGCCTTAAAGTCCCCGGGATACTGGGCGCTGCCGCCGTCCCTGGTCAGATCGCCGTTTGCGATGCTGCCCAGCACCGCGCCGATCTCCTCCAGGATGACCCTGAAAGTCTGTACCATGTGGGCAGTGGAATCCGCCAGCACTCTGGTCTCGTCCCTGCCTTTCCCCTGAGGGATGGGGCTCTTTAAATCGCCCTGGGACAGGGCCTGCAGGCGCGCGGCGCATTTCACGATGGGCCCTGCGATGGAGCGGCACACAATGGCCGATATCACGATTACCACCAGGCACAGCGCTACGCTGACCCCCATCTGGACATTATTGCCCATATAGGTGTAGTGCAGGAATTCATCCTCACTGATGGTCACGGCCACGCTCCAGCCGTCCGTGCCGGGGATGGGGGCATAGCCCTGGATGTAGTCCGTATCGTCCTCGGTATAGGTGTATCTTCCCACGCCGCTTTCCCCTGCCACCATCTTCGCCTCGATGGCTCCCAGTTCCCGGACAAAGCTGTCGCCCGGGTTCTCCTCCATCTCCCGGAGGAGGTTCTCCTGGCTCAGCACTTCCTCGATTTCCAGGGCAGCGATGGTAGTGCCCTCCTTATCCAGAATATAAGCATCGGCGTCCTCTCCGATCTGGATGCCTTCTATGATGGACTGCAGGATATTGGTATCGCAGTGGAAGTACACCACTCCGGTCACGCTGCCCTGGGACATCACGGGCGCGGACACCACCAGGTACATGTCGTCGCCTTCCCTGTAGGGGACGGACATATAGCTCTTCCCCTGGAGAGCCGCCTGGAAAAAGGGTTCCCCGGAGACGTCCGCATCGTGGAACGCGTCATAGCCCTCCGCGTCCGCCATGCCGCCGAACCGCATATAATAGGCATCCACTCTGGTCTGGATGAATGCCTGCTTCTCCTCTGGCGTAGCCTCCGGATCCGAAAGGATGGGGGAAGAGGCCAGTTCCGATATGGTCAGGGTATAGGTGGATATTATGTTCTGGGCCGCCAGAGCCGCCAACCTGGCCGTCTCACCCAAAGTCTTCTCCAGAGCCGCCACAGTGGAGTTGCGGGAGATTGCCGTACCCAGCGCCACATTGATCAGGGAGACTCCCATTGTGGCAATCGCAACCAAAATCATAATCTTCGTCTGAATCTTCTTCATTTTCCTTTTCCGGGCCCCTGCGCGTTCCCCGCCAGGCTGCGGCCCTGCCTCCTGTCCTTGAAATAGTTTCTTCCTTTCGGAAAAGGGCCCCTCACCGCCCCTTGACGTTCTGTAATGGAATGGCACCCAATACAGGACATATGTCACTTTCCCCGTATTTCTTGTAAGGCGGACGGGCAATTCCCCCTCTTTCACTGCATCGAAGTCCTTCTGCCGGTGGGTACGTCTGATATAGTGTACGTCTATGACGCCGGCCCAATGCCTCCTGCCCTGTCACTCGGAAACTTTCCCCCTGCGTATCCCCTCGCCGAACAGGGAGAATCCCAGCACCACCCACACGATGGACATTCCCACAAAGAGGGCGTACCAGGGCGCGGCCTGGAGATATCCCTGGGCGTCCGAGAGCATGTTGCCCAGGCTGGCCTCCGGGGGCTGCACGCCTATGCCCAGATAGCTCATGCCGGATTCTGCCAGGATGGCATTGTTGAAGCCGATCATCACGGAGACCCAGAACACGGAGAAGATATTGGGCAGGATGTGGACGAACAGAATCCGGAAGTCCTTGACGCCCAACAGCCTGGCCCGCCTGATATCTGTCTCTTATACACATCTGACGCTGCCGACGAAGACCATCCGCACATAGCTTGGCACGAACACGATTCCCAGAGAGATGATCACATTCTGCCTGCCGCTGCCCAGGAGGCTTATGATGACCAGTGTCAGGAGGATGCTGGGGAATCCGTTGACCGCATCCGTAATCCGCATGACGATCTCATCCGCAATGCCGCCGAAATACCCTGTCAGCGCCCCCAGGAGGATGCCCACGGAACCGGAAATGAGCACTACCAGGCTGCTGATGCCGATGGTGGTGCCCAGTCCTTTCATGACCCTGGAGAAGATGTCCCGGCCGAAATTGTCCGTGCCGAAGATATGGAGCAGGGACGGCGGATTGAACTTTTCCGATGCCGACATGGCCGTAGTGCTGTAAGGCGTCCAGAAAAACCCCACCACGCCCAGCGCCACGGCAAGGCCTGTCATGATCAGCCCTGCCAGAAAATATTTGTTGTATGGAATGCTCCTCTTCCATGGAATGCTCTTCTTCCATGGAATGCTCCTCTTCCATGGAATGCCTCTCTTCCATTTTCCGCTGTCCTTCTGTCCCATGGGATTCTCCTTTTCCTGCTTCCGATGCCGCCTTGCTGAAGCCCTTCGCATTCGGGGCATGATGTCCCTTCGCGGACGAGCCGTCAGACACCTCTGGATTTCAGGTATCTGTCCTCGTCCTCCCTTGCCTCCACAAATGCTTTCTCCAAATCTATTTTGTAGAAATCCGCCAGCCTCATCACCTGGGCGATCACATCCGCCAGTTCATTGCCCAGGCATGCGTCCACATCTTCCACATCACCCTCCAATGCGTAATATCTTTCCTTTATCATGACCTGTTTCGCCAGTTCGCCCACCTGCTTGGACAGTTCGATCATGGCCCCTTCCGCATTCCACTTTTTCCCCTCGATTTTGCGGAACCGCTCCGCAATCCCTCGATACATCTCTTCCATATCTTTAAATGTCTTATCCATATCCGCTTCCTCTCCGTTTCCTCCTCACTTCCCGCTGATGCGCGGGTCGATGAGCCGGTAAATCACATCCACGAAATAGTATACAACAATCACTACGAAAGTGATATACAGGATCAGTATCTGCACCACCGGAAAATCCCTGGTGGAAATGGCGCTGATCAGCAGCCTGCCGATGCCGGGCAGACCGAACACCTGCTCGATCACGATGCTGCCGGCCACGATCTCCGCCACGATCATCCCCAGGAAAGTGACCACGGGCATCATGGCATTGCGCAGCACATGGGCATACATGACCCGCCGCTTGGTGCAGCCCTTGCTGTAGGCCGTGCGCACATAGTCCGTGCCCACCTCCGTCAGCATGGAATTGCGTAGGAACCTTGCCGTCATGGCTATCTTCGGCAGGGCGATGGACAGCGCCGGGAACAGCAGGTATCCCAGGAAGCCCGTGAAGTCCTCCTCATAGCTGATATAGCCGCCGGGCGCGAATAGCTTCAGGACGATGCCGAACACGAAAGTCACCAGGATGCCCAGAAAGAAGGAAGGCACCGCCATAGTGGCCTGGGTGATGACGCCCAGGACGGCGTCCAGCAGACGGCTGCCGCTCCTGGCCCAGAGCACCCCCAGCGGGATGGACACCAGTATGATCAATGCCAGCCCCAGCGCCGCCAGCCACAGCGTCACGGGAAGCTTGTCCCCGATCAGCTCCGCCACCGGCATCATCTCGTTCATGTTCCTGGAGTAGCGATAGCTGACTCCCAAATCGCCCTTTGCCACCCCCGACATCCAGTTGAAGTACCGGACTGCCGGCGGGTCGTTGAATCCCAGCTCTTCCCGAAGCTGCTCCTCCCTCTCGGGAGTGGCTTCCGTCCCCAGGATGGACGTGACCACGTCCCCGGGGATGATCTGGAACGCAAGGAAAGCGGCGACGGAAACAAGGAACAATGTCATAATGAGAGTGATGGTTTTCTTACCTAAATATTTCACGCTGCCGCCTCCTTTTTATTCCAGTTCCGCCTCTTCACTTCAGTGCCGAGGCTCTTTTTATTCGGTGATGTACACTGTGCTCATGTCCTGCACATACACAGGGTAGAACTTGTAGCCCGCAAGCTTCTTGCTGATGGCCGTCTGGTTGGACGCCACCTGGATGAACACGCTGCCCGCCTCGTCGCAGAGGATTTTCTGCAGCTCTTTGTAGCACTCTGCCTTCTCCGCCGGATCCAGAGTGGCCTGGGTCCTGGTGTAGACCTCATCATATTCCGCGCTGCTGAAATTGATGAAATTCTTCTTGGAGTCGGTCTGGAAACGGTTCATCAGGTATCCCGGCGTCATGTCGCAGGTCAGGGAGACGATGGTCGCCTCGTACTGGCGCCCCTTGTAGGTCTCGTCCAGCCAGGTGCTCCACTCCACCGCCTTGATGGTAGCCCGGATGCCCACTGCCTTCAACTGCTCCACCACCACCTCTCCGGTCTGCATGTGGATCTCATAGTTGGAGGGAACGGTGATCTCCAGGTCGAACCCGTCCGGGTATCCCGCATCCGCCAACAGCTCTTTCGCTTTCTCCACATTGGCCGTGGTGCCATAGGTGTCGTTCAGGTCCACGTAATTCTCCTTCAGCGTGGGCAGCATGGCCGAGCTGATCAGCGTGCCCTTCCCGCCCCCTACGAAGTTGTTGATCTCTTCCTTGTCCATGGCATAGGAAATGGCCTGGCGCACCCGCACGTCATTCAGGGGCTCCACCGCATTGTTCAGATACAGCGCCTGCACCGCATTGGAGGGCGACGAAACCACCTGGTGGCTGCCCTGAAGGGCCTGGGCCTGGGAATTCGTCAGGTAGGCGTAGAAGTCGATGGTGCCGCCCTGGAGCTCCAAAAGGGCCGTGTCGGCGCTGCCTGAAATCTTGAACTCCACCTGATCCAGATAGGGCAGACCCTCCTGCCAGTAGTCCGGATTCTTCGCCAGGACGATCCCCTCCTGGGGCTTGTAGGAAACAAAAGAAAACGGCCCGGTGCCAATGGGATCCACCGCCTCTCCCTCTCCGCTGCCCGCGGGGATGATGGCTGCCACGAAGCTGTAGATCAGCTCTGTGTTGGCGCTCCCTACTGTCACCTGAACCGTCTTTTCGTCTATGATGTCTACGGATTCAATCGCGTTCAGCGTGGAACTTAAGGGCGTGCCATCCAGCAGTCCCGATACCCTCTCCAGAGAGTACTTCACATCCTCAGCCGTCACGACATTGCCATTGTGGAACTTCACGTTTTCCCTCAAGGTGAAGGTGTATACCAGACCATCCTCGGAGATTGTGTAGTCACTGGCTACCGCATTGATCAGATTGCCGTTCTCGTCGGGCTTTACCAAGCCCTCGAAAACATTGAATAAAATTTCGCTCGTTCCTGCCGCCGTCGCTTTGTGAGGGTCAAGACTGTCGATATCCTGTTGTACTCCTACAACGATGGAGCCGCCGTACATATCCCCGGCCTGCCCGGAAGCGCTCCCGCCCTCCGAACCGGATTCCTCCCCGCTCTCCTGCGCCTCTGTGCTTTCTTCGGAATCGTTAGATTCTGTGGAAGCATCGGACTGCCCGGAGTCAGGCTGTGTGGATTCTGTTGTGGACTCCTTTGAGGAATTATCCTCCGAAGACTCTCCTGTGCCGTCTGCGCATCCGCCCAGTACAGCCATTGCCAGAAGCGCCGTAACCAGAAGAACACAAAGGCCCTTCTTTCCATGAAAACTTCTTTTCATTACGCTCTTCTCCTCTTCGTCGCAATGGAACGCTTTTTTGCGCGCTTTCCATTGACTTGATGATAAACCTCTCATTATTCGATTGTCACCCTCATTTTACCATAGAACGGGGGAAAAGCAAGTATTTTTGTCGGTACATTCACCGGGAAGAAACAGTTCAGGTTCTCCGCCGCCCTGCAGTCCAGAAAAGCGCGTCTGAAATACCTGATGTCACACATAGCATCCCTCCCTGTCATACACCACAATTCCCTTTTCCTCTATCTCCCTGCGCAGCCGCTCCCCAATCCGGTCGGCATAGAGCACGTCCACCCCTTCCCCTGTCTCCCCGGCGCTGTAGGAAAACGGCTTCTCCACGTCATACCGCTCGATGCACAAATCCAAATCGCTGTAACTGTTGCATCGGAATTCCACGCCGCTTCCGAATACGATTGCCGCCTTTATGTTCCCATCCTCCTGGAAGTCCCGCTGGAAAGCCTGCACCAGCTCCTGTTTTAAGGGGTGCACATACTC
>CAMQOJ010000108.1 GCA_947003375.1 uncultured Lachnospiraceae bacterium | reverse complement strand
TCCCGGATGCTCCGCCATGGCTGTCATGGCTTTGGCCACATCGGTCCCCTTGACGGGGCCTTCCGTGTCGTTCCAGGTGCAGTAATTGGTGATGCCGTCATCGTTGAGCCCTACGGTGAGGCCGGTGTTGCCGAAGAGGGCGTACACATACCAGCCGGAGGACCATTCCATGGAGACCTTCCGTTCCTGCTCCCCGGCAATGTCCAGCATCCTGTCCCAGGACTGGATGTCTTCTTGGGAGAAGACACGCTTGTCGTAGTACAGGAAATAGCCGTTGTCGGCGGTGAGGGGATATGCGTACAAAGTATCGTTCACAGAGGCGGCGGAGACGGCCTCCGGCAGATTGGCGGCCCGCAGGGGCTCCGGGTCCTCTATGGGATCCAGGGCCCCTGCGGCCACCAGAGTGTTCAGCTGATCGTCCGCAAAGGCGAAGACATCCGCGCCGTTTTCCAGGTCTGCCATCAGCGCGTCGGTGCAGTGGCTCTCGCTCTGGGGCTGATATGTAATCTGGAAGTCCGCCTGGCCCCGGTACTTTTCCTGGAAACTGTCAAAAATCTGCTGCAGCAGCTCCTCATCCTCCTCCGCGCCCCAGACAGTCAGCGCCACAGGGCCGGAACCGGAGGGCAGCTCCGCTTCGGAAGGGGCCCCGCCGCCATCGCCCCCGCATCCGGACAGGGAGGCGGCCAGCATAAAAACGGTGGGAAGGAACAGGTGTGATATTCTTTTGGTGGGTTTCATGACATTCTCCGTATATTGCATATTTTTGTATCTTATTTTACCATTATATGGGGGGGTTTGCAAATTTTTTTTGGAGAGGCGGCAGCAGGCTTTGTCGTCCGCCGCAGATTCCTCCACACACTGTCCGCGGCCCTGGCCCGGATTGCCTGTGGCAAAAAAATCAATAAACCTATTGACGTAGTATGTAGACAGTGATACGATGTGCCTGGACAGTTCGGAGCAGGCCGGACAAAAATGCGTATCCGGCCCGCAGTCCCCGGCGCGCCGCAACGCGCAGATAGGTATCAATAATGAAAAGAGTATTGACCATACAGGACATCTCATGCCTGGGGAAATGTTCCCTGACCATAGCGCTGCCCGTCATATCCGCCCTTGGCGCCGAGACGGTCATCCTGCCCACGGCAGTCCTGTCAACCCACACCATGTTCCGGAACTTCACCTGCAAGGACCTCTCGGACCAGATCGAGCCGATCGCCGCCCACTGGAAGAGCGAGGGCGTGGCCTTCGACGCCATCTATACCGGATATCTGGGAACCGCCGAGCAGGTTGACCAGATAAAGGAGCTGTTCAGGAATTTCCGGGGTGAAGACACGGTTATAATCGTAGACCCCGTGATGGCGGACAACGGTAAGCTGTACCCGGCCTTTGACATGGACTATGTGAAGAAGAACGCCGAGCTCTGCGCGGAGGCGGACATCATCGTGCCCAACATCACCGAGGCCTCTTTGATGACAGGCATGGAATACAGGGAGGAATACGATGAGTCCTATGTAAAGGAGCTCCTGGCCAGGCTCAATGAGCTGGGCGCAGGCATCAGCGTCCTCACCGGCGTCTCCCTGGAGAAGGGTAAGACCGGGGTGATGGGCTATGAGCGGGAGACCGGGGAGTATTACATTTACCAGAACCGGAGGATCGACGCTGCCTATCACGGCACGGGAGACCTTTTCTCCAGCACCTGCGTGGGGCAGATCCTGAGAGGGCTAAACTGGCGGGACGCCATGCGCATCGCAGCGGATTACACCGCCCGCACCATAGAAGTGACCCTGCAGAATCCGGACAAGCCCTGGTACGGCGTGGATTTTGAGGCCACGATTCCGGAGCTGCTCGCCATGAAATGAATAGGAATGAAATAAGCATGAGATAAGCGGAAAGCCCGATATACTACCCCCAACAGCGATGAAGATGTGTAGTAGCCCACACGATTTCCCGCCCCCAGAGAAGGATGCCCTGGCTGAAAACATCCGGCAGGATGTGTCCGCGAATTTCAGCATCGGAGCTTCCCGCGAGAAACTAAGCAGGATGTATTCACTGTATTAAAGTGAGAATGAGAGCACTTGGGAGAGCGGCGGGCTTTCCCAGGTGAAAAAAGGGTGGTAACGCGATGATTCGTCCCTTCTGCGCCATGCGCAGAGGGGATTTTCTTTTCCCTGGCTACTTTAGAATATTCTCATAATCCTGCAAATCATGATAGATGCCAATAATATATGCGCAGTCATCAATGATTTTATATAGCATAAAATATCTGTGACGTATCAGATGGATTGTTCGGTATCCTAGTGCCCTTAATTCAGGGGCATCACATAGTTTCAGGTTGTCGGCCACATGGGAAAGCCTGGCAGCAGTATCTTTCATATCCTGTTCGACACTAACAGCGGCTTGTACGTTTTCCAGCTCGTAAAAAATATAATCAAGAATGTTCTGAGCATGCAGCTTTGCCTTATCGGTCAATACGACTTTAAAACCCATATCGTTTTTCCAATCCATCGAACACCTCGCTCGCTTCCCTGTATCTGCCGTCTGCAATATCGCTTTCTCCGGCCTTTACGTCCTCAATGAAGTCTCTCTTAGACATGCGCCTTAAGGCCTTGCCTACTGTGATGTCAACCGGGTCGCTTTCGTGTTGTCGGAAAAGGCCTCTGATGAAATCCTGTATCTTCACTAAGTCGGTTTCCGGCAAATTTTCCATCATAGATATGGTGTTTTCCAACGTGGTCATTGCGCTGCTCCTTTCCCCAATATCCAACTTGTCTTTGTTCCAGATATCTGTTTCTAGTATATGCCCTCTTACAGCATTCGTCAACCTTCTGCCCACGTCATTGTCCAAAAAACGCTCCGTTTTCCCGCCTTACATCACCCTCTCGAACACCGGAATGGAATCGATCGGTGCTATGGCGCGGATGACCTGGCCGCCCTGGTACTCCTTCCCGTCCCTGGTATCCCGCCAGGTGCCCGCGGGCAGGTACACGTCCCTCTCGAACTGGTTCAGCCGCAGGATTGGGGCCACCAGATACCTGTCCCCGAACATGTACTGATCCTGGAGCTCCCAGCACTTCCCGTCCTCCGGGAACTCATAGAACATGGTCCGGATCAGCGGAGAGCCGTTCTCCGAGGCCTCCCTGTAGAGCCCCTTGATATAATCGTGCATGCCCCTGCGGATGTCCAGGTACTTGCGCATGATGCGGTAATTCTCCTCCCCGTAGCTCCACAGCTCATTGGGCTGGCCCGTGTGCAGATAGCCGCCGCCCCAGTCCCGGTCGTCCAGGGGCGGGATATTGTAAGGCCCCCTGTCCCCGTGCATCCGCAGCACCGCGGAATACACCGCGAACTCATACCAGCGGATCAGAAGCTGCCGGAAATCCGGGTCGTTCACATCGTCCGTCATGAAGCCGCCTACATCTGTAGTCCACCAGGGGATGCCCGCCAGGCCCATGTTCAGCCCCGCCTGGAGCTGGTCGTAGAGGGCCTCGAAGGTGCTGGGCACGTCCCCGGACCAGACCACATTGCCGTACTTCTGGCTCCCGGCCCAGGCACAGCGCAGAAGGTTTACGATATCCTCCTTCCCCAGCGCCTTCATATTGTCATAGAAGACGCGGCTGTAGAGCTGCGGATAGATATTGGTGCAGGACAGGGCGGGCCCCTCCATATACCGGTAGTGGTCGAAATCATACACCCCGTAATCCGGCTCGGAATTGTCCAGCCAGAAAGCGTCTATCCCCAGGTCGTAATAATTCTTCTTGCAGACCTCCCACACATACTGCCTGGCCTCCGGGTTGAACACGTCGATCTCCACGCAGTCGCCCTGGTAATCGTAAGTCTGGGCCGCCCCGCGCTCTGTCCGGATCAGCAGCCCCCTGTCCATCATCTCCCAGAAATGCTCGCTGCGCCTGTCCACGGAGGGCCATATGGACACCACCACCTTGATGCCCATGGCGTGGAGCTCCTCCACCATGGCTTTGGGATTCGGCCAGTAAGTGGTGTCGAACTTCCAGTCCCCCTGCACCGTCCAGTGGAAGAAATCGATGACGATCTGGTCGATCTGGATGCCCTCCTTCTGATACTGCCTGGCCACGGACAGCACCTCCTCCTGGGTGCGGTAGCGCAGCTTGCACTGCCACAGCCCCATGCGGTCCTCCGGGAACATGGGGGCCCGCCCGGTGACTGCCGTATAGTTCTCCAGGATTCCCCTGGGCCCGTCCGCCACGGTGAGCCAGTAGTCCATCTGCCTGGTGGAGCGGGCAGTCCATTCCGTGTAGTTCTTCCCGAAGGTCACCTGCCCCACCGCCGGATTGTTCCAGAGCATGCCGTACCCCAGGCTGGACACCGCGAAGGGCACGGAAATCTGGGAGTTGCGCTGGGCCAGCTCCAGCACGCAGCCCTTCAGGTCCAGGTAGGGCTGCTGGTACTGGCCCATGCCGTAGAGCTTCTCCCCGTCATTGCTCTCGAACTTCACGTTAAGCTGGTGCTCGCTGCCGCCGATGACGCCCTTCCACTCCCGGTTGACGATCTTCAGGCAGCGGCTCTCCCGGCTCAGCGTCCCGTCGTACTCCCGGAAATACTCCTGCAGGAAAGGCTTCCCGTCCCTGTAGAACACCATCACGCCGCGGAAATTCACCACGGCCCGGATGCGCCCGTTGGTGACGGAGGCGATCTGGCGCTTGTCCATGGTGCCGTCCCCCACCCAGTGGTCTGCCTCTTCGATTTCCACCGCTGCCAGGCAGCCCCCGGGGTCTTCCGTCAGCGCCCAGTCCTGCTCCGTGAAAGAGGGGAGCCTGGTGGCCCGCACCCGCAGGGAATCCTTCCCCCAGGCCTCGATGCGCAGCGTCTCTCCGTTCTGCCTGGCGATCAGAGCGCCGTTTTCTTCTTTGAATTGCATGGTTTTTCTTCCTTTCTGCTACAATATATTTATGGTCAGTGACTGTAAGCCCACAAGGGATCGCCCCGCCTGACGCCGGTTCGGCTGGTGCTACAGATCATGGCTTTGCCGTAAACTGTAACGGCTGGTGCATCTGTAGCCGGGAGCCCGCATACAGGGCTGGCAATTCAGCCATACTTGTATTATACTAATCCAAGGAGAGGAATACTTGACCTTTTATGGCGTTTTCTAACACTATTTTGACAAAGGAGGGACAATCCCATGAACAGCCGCAGCCCGGATCTGTTCCGCGAGGCCGCTGAGCACGGCAACCTGCGCTTCCACCTGATGCTGCATGAATATACGACGAATCCGTCTTCCCGGGAGCGCCTCTACACCCACTGGCACCAGGAGTACGAGCTGCTGGCCGTGGAGGAAGGCCGGGGCATCGCCCATGTGCACAACCACCGATTCCCGATCGCCCGTGGGGACATCCTGTTCGTGGATTCCGGAAACCTCCACTCCCTGTCCGCGGAGCCTGGCGTCCCTCTAAGCTTCTATGCCGTGGTGTTCGGCCGGGAGCTGATATGCAGCAGCGGCAATGACGACATCCAGCAGAAATACATCCTGAGCCAGTCCTCGGGCAGGCTGGTGTTCCGCGACCACTTCCGGGCCGGGGAGGAGGCCTGGGAGGCGCTGCACCCTGCGCTGGAGGAGCTGCGCCGCCTGTGCCTGGCGGGCATCCCGGGACGGGAGCTGCTGATCAAAGCGGCCCTCCTGCAGGCCTGGCATTTCCTCTGCCAATATCCCGCCACGGCCCTGTCCCCCGGCCCGGGGGACAGGGATGCGAAGACGCTGGTCATCAAGGAGATTCTCCAGTTCATGCAGGAAAACTACAGCCGCGCGATCACCCTGCCGGAGCTGGCCGGCCGCTTCCACATGAGCGAAGGGCAGTTCTGCCGCCTGTTCAAGTCCCGGGTCAACATGACGGCCACGGAGTACCTGAACCAGTACCGGGTGAGCGTGGCCTGCGACCTGCTGCGGGAGGGCTCTGCCCCGGTCACGGCCGTGGCCATGGACTGCGGCTACGGCAACATCAGCTATTTCAACCGAATGTTCCGCAGGTACATGCACTGTACGCCCAGAGAATACCGGGAGGCGGATGGAAGCCGCTGATAAAAGAATCCGGTGTTGAAGAATCCGGGTTTCTCCTGTATAATGGGGATACGGTTCCGGGCCCGCCTGAATCCGCCGGCGGCGGTTCCCGAAAACTTCGGCCTGCCGGGAAAGGGAGCCAGAGCGCACGGGCGGAAGCGGGAAAATGACAACAGAGAGCGGAAATGAGGAAATACGGGATGGACAATATTATAATAAGGAAGGTAAGGGAGCATCCGGATATGGCGGATGCCGCCGCCCGGTGGTTCCATGAGAAATGGGGCATCCCCCTGGAGGCTTACCAGGAGAGCATCGGGAAGTGCCTGAAAACGGGGATTGAGCATCTTCAGGAAAGCCCTGTGCCCCAGTGGTACCTGGCGATGGAAGGCGAAGAGCCTGTAGGAGGCCTGGGTGTGATAGAGAACGATTTCCATGACCGCAAGGATCTGGCACCGAACGTATGCGCGGTCTACGTGGAGGAGGCATTCCGCTGCAGGGGCATCGCCGGAATGCTGCTGGAAGCTGTCTGCGCCGACATGGCGGCCCAGGGCATCGATACCCTGTACCTGCTCACGGACCATGACTCCTTCTATGAAAGGTACGGCTGGGAGTTCCAGTGCCTGGTGCGGGGGGACGGGGAGCCGGATATGTCGAGGATGTACGTGCACAGGTCATTATCTTATCCGGATAGGTGTGTAAGTTGACAGGGCTTGGTTTTACATAGGTATAAGAGGTAGGATATGAATAGAAAATGCCAAGTGTTTACACCTACGAATTATGTAGCGGAATTACTGGATAATGTCGGATATACAGAAAACCTGTATGGGAAAAAGATATTGGAAAATTCCTGTGGCGACGGCAATATTCTGGAAGTGATTGTCCGACGTTATATTGATGACTGCAGCGAGCATGGACTGACGAGGACGAAGATAAAGAACGGATTGGCAAGAGATATCTGTGGCGTAGAAATCGACACAGAGCAATATGACAAATGCATTGACAGGCTGAACAGAATATTGGTGGAGAAAAACATAAAGCAGGTAAATTGGAACATAACAAATGAAGATTACCTAAAAAAAGAAGACTCGGCCCGATATGAATTTATTGTAGGAAACCCCCCTTATATTACTTACAAGGAAATGAAGAAAGCGGATCAGGTGTATTTAAAAAAGGATTTTTCCTCCTGCCAAAAAGGGAAATTTGATTATTGCTATGCTTTTATAGAGAAAAGCATAGCAAGCCTGTCTATGGACGGCAGGATGGCATATTTGATTCCAAGCAGCATCTTTAAGACGGTTTTCGGGGCAGGGCTCAGGAATTGCATGAAACCATATATAGATGAAATCTTTGATTATACCCAGGATAAAATGTTTGATGATGCATTGGTGAAATCCGCAATCATGCTTTTAAAGAAAAACAAGAGCGATACTGTGCTGCGCTATATAGATATGACGACAAATATAAATAAGTTTCTGCCAATAGGGAAACTGGGCAGTAAGTGGTTTTTCACGGAAAATATGGGACGGGACGGCAGACGATTCGGTGATTATTTTAAGGTTTCCCATGCGGTGGCTACGCTGCTGAACGAGGCTTATGTCATGAAGGAAGGGGAATATTTGGAGGCGGAAACATATTTTGTATATAGAAATCATCGAATAGAAAAGGCGATAGTCAGGGATACTGCTACACCGCGCTCCCTTCGTTACGGAAAGACAGAAAAGCTTATTTTTCCTTATTTTTATGAAAATGGAAGCCTTGGAAGATATACGGAAGAAGAGTTTTCGGCGCGTTTTCCAGGGGGGACGGCATATTTGGGCAGTTATCGGGAGAAGCTGGATAAGAGGCAATGCGGCGAAAATGTGCAATGGTTCGAATATGGCAGGTCTCAGGCGCTGGCCAATTTGAATGCTGAGAAATTGCTGATATCTACAGTGGTTACGACAGATGTCGCAGTTTACCGGTTGGGAGATAGATGCATACCTTACGCCGGTATGTATATTGTGCCCAGAGAAGAAAACACCGAATTAACCATTGATGAGGCTATGGATATTCTACGGCAAAGAGATTTCATGCAATATGTTCTGGATGTGGGCATCCATATAAGCGGGAGTTCGCTGCGGATAACATCGAAGGATATAGAAGATTATAGATTCTGAGGAGGCTGCCGGATGGAACAGCTTAAGTATGTAATAGAAGACAGCACAATCGCGCGGCTGCTTGGAATGGAGAGCTTTACTTCGGATGAGGCTGCCATATTGGAATTGGTAAAGAATGCGTATGATGCGAAAGCTCCCAATGTGACCCTGGAATTTTCCGGAAGCCAACTGGTGATTACAGACGATGGAATGGGAATGGATGCCCGGGACATCAGGGAACATTGGATGCATATTGGAAAAAGCGGAAAAGGATACGGCGTAGTTGACGATAACAATAAAACACGGATTTTGGCAGGCTCCAAAGGGGTCGGGCGTTTCGCGTTATGCCGGCTGGGCGCCAGGGTCTGCCTGTATAGTAAAAAGAGCGGCTCCCCCGGGATTGCATGGGCGACCGACTGGAATGGTTCGACCTTGGAAGAGGATGGAGACAATAAAGTCGGGGGCACTAAGGTTATCATTGAAGGACTGCGGGAGCGATGGACGAAGAAACGGATAAGCAATTTAGGCAAATACTTGGAAAAGACATATAATGATACAGTGATGAAGATACGGATTAAGGGAGAAGGGGTGGACGAGGTGGTTCCGGTGCACTTTCCAAAAGCGCAGGCGGGCGTTAACTGTCGGAGCAATATCGTCCTTCAGTATAGGAATGGTGTCTTGACCACGGATATCACGGCGGATGAGTTCCAGGAAGAGGCTGGGAAATATTGCCCGGACATGGATTTGGGGAAATGCTGTGTGGAAACCGATATCATGGAAGAACTGAAGGGCTCGGAGTATGCTGACTTGACTGGAAGGGATTTGAAATCGGAATTGGAAGAACTGGGAGGATTTACCGCCAATTTCTTCTTTAATATGACTACAACGAACCTGGATAAAGAGAAGTTCTTATATAAATATCTGGATACAAGGCATTCCGTTGAGAGCGGCATCATTTTATACAGGAATGCGTTCAGCATTTCTTCTTATGAGGGGAAAAAAGACTGGCTGGGTCTGGGGAAACGTTCCAGGAAGTCGCCGGCGGCTGCATCACATCCATCCGGGGCATGGAGGGTTCGGGAAAACCAGATGGCCGGATATGTCCGGATTGACAAGAAGGAAAACCATGTCCTTCAGGATCTGGCAAACAGACAGGGACTGGATGAAAATATCTATTATCAGTTATTTGTCGAGATTATCTTAATCGGAATAAAAGAATTTGAAAGATACAGACAAAGCATCATCCGGAGAATCAATGTAAAGAATCAAGAGGAAATAAAGCCTACTCCCGTATCGGACAAAGTCGTAAAGAATCCGGCATCAGTAAGCCGGCTTTCCAGGGAGGAGGCGAAGCAGCTGGCGGATGAAATCAAGGGATACCGGAAAGGGGAAAACCAATATAAAAAAGATCGGGAAGAAGTAGAGACAAGGTACAAGTATGATGTACGCATCTTGAATGTCCTGGCGACCACAGGCCTTAAGGCGTCTTCGATTGCCCACGAGATGAAAAATGACAGAAGCATCATATATGAAAATTACGACAATATCGTTGCCGCACTGGAAGAGTATGGCATGTGGGAAGAATTGAATCTGCCTGAAAATACAAGGAAATCATACAAAAACGTTCCGTATCTGCTGAAAAACAATGACATGGCGGGGCGGAAAATACTCCTTTTCATGGATACGATGTTGTCTGAAATCGAAAAGCGACAGTTTGAGGCAAGGTATCAAAGCGTAGCCGACATATTATATGCTGTCAAGAAAGTATGGGAAAGGGATTATGCGTGGATTGATGTGACGGTGGATATGGAAGAGGATATCGTATATCAGATATCGGAGGATATGATACGGGTAGTGATGGATAATCTGATTTTGAACAGTGTCCAGCAAAATGATAAGGCCCAGCACCTGAATATAGGGATTAGGGTGCAGGAGAGCAATGGATTGCTGAAATTTGTGTATACGGACAATGGGAAGGGGCTGGATAAGAAATATGCATCGAATCCCAGAAAGATATTGGAAGTCCACGAGACTACAAGGAAGAATGGGCATGGACTGGGGATGTGGATTGTGAACAATACTACTGTCATGTCAGGAGGCGAGGTTCAAAGGATTGCGGGTAATCAGGGGTTCTATATGGAATTTACAATTGGAGGGAATGTTTGATGGAAGACATAAGGATACTATATATAGATGATTCTCCGGATCCTGTACTGGCAAAGTATTTGGACAAGTATACTCGGGAGGGCTGTAGGATTGAATATTCCGATATAGAATTCAAGCCCGATGACGGCTATGAAAGCTTAATACAGGACAGTCAGGTTAGAAGCGCCAATATTATTTTGATTGACTCAAGATTATTTGAAAATCGCACGGCGGAAGTTGGAAAGTTCTCGGGAGAGGAA